>JAEMTX010000030.1 GCA_016462055.1 Acidimicrobiia bacterium
TGATCGTTTCGGAATGCTGTTAGCGACCGGAATTACCACGTGGATTCTCATCCAAGCATTCGTGAACGTTGGGGCGTGTGTGGGTGTGCTTCCCATCACGGGTGTTCCGTTGCCATTTGTTTCCGCAGGTGGATCATCGTTGATCTTCACGATGGCGGCGTCGGGAATTCTGCTCAACATCGCCCGTCAGGAACGCTGATGGGGGATCGGCCTAACGCCGATTCCGCCACCTATGTCCTTGTGGCCGGCGGTGGAACTGCTGGACATGTCTTGCCCGGTCTTGCGGTGGCTGCAGCGCTTGTCGATCGTGGTCATCCAGTCTCAACGATTCACTTCGTTGGCAGCGAACGCGGCCTTGAACGAACGCTTGTGCCGGATGCGGGGTTTGATCTGACGTTGTTGCCGGGCCGCGGTATCCAGCGTCGGCTGACTTTTGAAAATGTCGCGGCTGTCTGGGGTCTGATGCGAGCAGTCGTGAAAGGGATTGTTCTGGTTCGTCGTCGCCGCCCAAGAGTTGTCCTTGTTCTTGGCGGGTATGCGAGCGTCGCGTGCACGGTCGGCGCGTTTATCTGGCGAGTGCCGATCGTCGTCATGGAACAAAATGCGCGTGCTGGTGCGGCCAACAAGCTTGCTGGCCGATTCGCGAAAGCCAGTGCTGTTCCCTTTGTTGAAACCGATCTTCCCCGCAGTGTGGTTACGGGCAACCCTGTTCGGGCCGAGGTGCTCGCCATAAACCGGAGTACAGATCGCGAAAGCGCGAGAGCCTCGCTTGGAGTTGGCGCAGATCGAACCTTCGTCGCGGTCGTGACGGGTTCGCTTGGGTCGCACAATGTGAATGAAGCGGTCCTTGCCGTGCTACCAAAGTGGTCGACGCGAACCGATCTCGCCATCCGTCATGTCATCGGTTCACGAGACTGGGATTCGGTTCAGGTAAGGCTTCCCCAGACCGAGGGTCTGGAGTATGTCGCGGTGCGCTACGAAGACGGTATGGAAACCGTTCTCGCTGCCGCGGATCTACTCATTGGCCGCGCCGGTGGAACGACCGTTGCCGAACTAGCCGAGGTCGGGGTGGCCAGCGTCCTTGTTCCGCTTCCGCAGGCACCTCGGGATCACCAGACCGCTAATGCCGCAGCGCTTGTTCGTGCTGGAGCGGCAGTACTCATTCCCGATAGTGAACTCGATGGGGATCGGCTGATCTCCGAAGTTGAACCGCTTCTCGGGTCCCCAGATCGTTTAGAGCGGATGGGCGTTGCTGCGCACACGTTGGCCCAACCCCATGCTGCCGATAGCGTCGCCCAACTCGTGGAGCGTCATGCCCGCCGCGATTGAGAGCGACCCGGTTCCCTCGCTCGCGCAGCGACGGTCGATTCATGTTCTAGGCGTGGGCGGACCAGGAATGTCGGCGATTGCATCGGCGCTCGTGGGCATGGGTCATTCCGTATCGGGGAGCGACATCGTTGAGTCAGCGGTTCTCGATCGGCTCCGTTCCGAAGGCGTTATTGTCTCACTGGGCCACAGCCCCGACAACATCGGTGTCGATGTCGAATTCCTTGCAGTAACTACTGCGATTTCTGAAGACAATCTCGAAATAGTCGCAGCCCGAGCGCGCTCACTTCCTGTGGTTCGTCGGACCGAACTGTTGCCAGCGTTAGCGGCGGAGCGTCGAACTATTGCTGTGAGCGGCACACACGGGAAGACAACAACATCGTCGATGCTCGCCCTCATTCTTCTCGGCGCGGGTCTGGATCCTTCGTTCCTCATTGGCGGCGAAATCAGTCAACTTGGCACCAATGCGAAATGGTCAGATGGCGAGTGGTTTGTTCTTGAGGCCGATGAAAGCGATGGTTCAGGTTTTTCAATCGACCATGAAGCATTGATTGTCACCAACGTCGAAGCCGACCATCTTGAATTTCACGGGTCGTTCGAAAATCTGTATCAAGCGTTTGAACGCTTCGTAGCGTCGACAAGCGGACCAGTGGTGTTGTGCGCAGATGACCCCAATACCGCTCAAATCGCGCGTGGAACGAATGCGATTACCTACGGACTCTCCAACGAAGCGACTGTTCGCATTGTTGGACTTAAAGGTTCGCGCTCTGGGGTCGATTTCAAGATTGTTGTTGGTGGAGACGAACTGGGACGGGTTCATGTTCCTGTTCCTGGCACGCATAATGCGCTCAATGCGTGCGCGGCAATTGCACTCGCACTGCAACTGGGCGTGTCCTTCGATCACTGCGTTGCGGCTCTCGCTGCGTTCGGTGGGGTTGGCCGTCGTTTCGAACCCAAAGGCGAAGCAAGCGGGGTTGTCTTTGTCGACGATTACGCGCATCTCCCTACCGAGATAGCGGCAGCAATTTCGGCTGGTCGTGATGGTGATTGGGATCGACTCGTCGTTGTTTTTCAACCGCACCGGTACAGCCGGACACAGACTCTGTGGAAGGACTACGCCGGCGCGTTCGTCGATGCTGATCTCCTAGTGCTCACTGACATCTATGCGGCCGGCGAGGCCCCACGTACAGGAGTCACCGGGCAACTCATTGTCGACGCGGTGGTGGCTGCACATCCGGAACAGGTCGTGATGTACGTCGCCGAACGGGAATCGCTGGCAAAGGTTCTTGCCTCGGAGTTACGCACTGGCGACCTGTGTCTAACGCTTGGCGCGGGCGATATCACCGTGCTTGCCGATGAAATTCTTCCGCTCCTTGAACAAGGAAGCGCGTTGTGACCATCGAAGCCGTTTTCAAAGCGTTACAAACCGATTTCGGTGATCGTGTCGCGCGCGACGCAGGTGTAGGTGAGCTAACGACCTATCGGGTTGGTGGGCGGGCCGCCATTCGCGTTCGTGCTGAATCGTCTGAAGATGTCATTGCGATTGGCCGGGTCATCGCAAAATTCGGCTCGGAGTTTGCTGTTATTGGTCGTGGCTCCAATTTGTTGGTGGCCGACGAGGGATTCCACGGCATCGTTGCCACGCTGGGCGAGGGTTTGGCCGGCATCACAATTACCGGAACCACGGTGCGCGCTGGTGGCGCAGCCCTATTGCCGGTGGTTGGTCGCAGAGCCGCCGCTGCTGGGCTCACTGGGTTTGAATGGGCTGTTGGGGTTCCCGGTTCAATCGGCGGCGCGGTTCGGATGAATGCTGGCGGTCATGGCTCTGACATGGCGCAGGCGGTCGTCGGGGTCCGCGTTGTTGATCTTGCGAGCGGCGACCATGGAGAGATGACATCGGCCGACCTCGGATTGGGATTCCGTTCCTCGACACTCGGGCGTTCGATGGTTGTCACCGATGTCGAACTTGGGCTTTCGGCGGGCGACCGAGCAACCGCCGAGTCGGAAATCTCAGAAATTGTGCGATGGCGGCGCGAAAACCAGCCCGGTGGGGCGAACGCCGGATCGGTTTTCGTGAATCCGCTTCCCGATTCGGCAGGTCGACTTGTCGATGAGGCGGGGGCGAAAGGTTTGCGTTTCCGTTCTGCGGAGGTATCAACCAAGCATGCCAATTTCATCCAGGTCGACGACGGTGGTTCGGCCAACGATGTCGCCGAACTCATGGCCCTTGTTCGCGCTCAGGTGCACGAGCGCACAGGTGTTGACCTCCACGCGGAAACTCATTTCCTTGGTTTCTCGGCTGAAGTAGCTGACGCTGCTGGAGCCCGGCGGGTCGAGGCGATCAACTAATGGCCAGTCGCGTCCTTGATCATTCTGCCGCAGAAGTAGAAATTGATCCGCGAATAGCAGCGCGACGCGACGCGGTTAAGGACGAAAAGCGTCGACGCCGCGGTCGCTGGTGGCTCATGGCTGCGATTGTCGTGGCGGTCGTTGTGGGCGCATGGTTTATTACGCGCACACCATTGCTTGATGTCGATCGAATCAAGGTCCAGGGCGCAACTATGACGACGGCCGAGGACATCATTAGTGCCTCCAGAATTCATCCTGGCGGAGCACTTCTCGAAGTCGACGCGTCTGCGTCTGCGTCTCAAATTCGTCAGCTTCCGCACATTGAGTCTGCTGCGGTTGTCCGGAACTGGAATGGAACGATTGCGATCACCGTGACCGAACGAGTGCCGGTCGCACTCGCAGCGGGGGCCGACGGTGTGGCGATGCTGATTGACGGGTCCGGCAGAGTGATCGGGCCACATGTGGCTGGTGACGGCGTGGAGACGGTGCTGATCGGCGTTGAGGCTGGATCTCCCGGAACATCGGTTGGGAATGTCTCTGGCGCCCTCGAGGTGGCGTCGTTGCTTACACCGGGGATGCGAAACCGAATCGCCGGGATCGCCACCGCTCCCGATGGATCACTCAATCTGGCGTTGACCCCCCAGGGGATCGTCATCATGGGACCGCCCACAGACCTGCTGGCCAAGGTCGACTCCTTGCGAATTGTGATGGGCCAAGTCGATCAGCGGGACCTTGCCAGCATCAATGTGGTCAATCCCACGACCCCTGTGGTTGTGAGAACCCCGAAATAGCCCCACGGGGCGAGTAACCTCGTCTCTGTTCTGATACATCGTTCCAAAGTCCGTCCTGCATTTCTCTCGAAGGAGCTCTCCATGGTCGCTAGTCCGCAGAACTACATCGCGGTGATCAAGGTCGTAGGCGTAGGCGGTGGTGGCGTTAACGCCGTCAATCGCATGATCGACGCCGGTCTGAAGGGGGTCGAGTTCATCGCAGTCAACACCGATGCGCAGGCGCTTCTCATGAGCGATGCCGACATCAAACTCGATATTGGCCGTGACCTCACAAAGGGTCTCGGCGCAGGTTCGGATCCGGAAATCGGTCGTGCTGCGGCGGAAGGGCATATCGACGAAATTGAAGAAGCCCTCAAGGGTGCCGACATGGTGTTCATCACTGCGGGCAAGGGCGGCGGCACTGGCACTGGTGCCGCACCGGTTATCGCTCAGGTAGCCAAGAGTCTTGGTGCACTCACCATTGGTGTTGTCACCCGTCCGTTTGGGTTCGAAGGCAAACGTCGATCCACCCAAGCCGATAACGGAATCAAGACGCTGAAAGAAAAAGTCGACACCCTCATCGTCATTCCGAACGATCGACTCCTCTCGGTCTCGAACGACAAGACCTCGGTGCTCAATGCCTTCAAGATGGCCGACGAGGTTCTCCTGCAAGGCGTCCAGGGCATCACCGACCTCATCACGACGCCGGGTCTGATCAATACCGACTTTGCTGACGTCAAGATGATCATGAGCGATGCTGGTTCGGCCCTCATGGGAATCGGTTACGGCTCAGGCGAGGGTCGCGCAGTCGCCGCCGCGAAGGCCGCGATTTCCTCACCGTTGCTTGAAGCTTCTATCGAAGGCGCTCGCGGCATTCTCCTCACGATTGCCGGTGGCAGCGATCTCGGCCTGTTCGAGGTCAATGAAGCCGCCGAGATCATCCACGGGGTTGCTCATGTCGACGCCAACATCATTTTCGGCACCGTGATCGACGACGAAATGGGCGACGAAGTCCGTGTCACCGTCATCGCTGCCGGCTTCGATCGCTGGGACGGCGAGGTTCGCGCGGGCCGCGGCCGCGACGATCGACCGATTGCTCGTGATGTCTTCTCCTCCGACGACGACCTGGATGACGATGGCAACTTCGACGTCCCATCGTTCCTTCAGTAGTCATCGTCTCCGCCCCGGTGCGGGTTTTTGATCGAGCGCTCGGTAACGGGCGCTCGATACGCGTCCGGTGGACCGATCGAACCGACGATGACCTCGCGATTGGCGCAGCGTCGTCTGAGCAAGATGAGCGCCGAAATGCCGTCACCGACCGCCGGTGGGTGTGGCTTAAACAAGTGCATGGTGACCGTTGCATTGATTGCGATGAGGTTGGAGTCGACGCGGCAATAGGGGCCGAAGCTGATGCGGTTGTGACAGCGCAATCCGATCTCGCGCTGGCAATCCACACTGCAGATTGTGTGCCGATTGCGTTGTGGTCCGAAGACGGTGTCCTCGGCGCGGTGCACGCAGGCTGGCGCGGACTTGAGGCGGGCATCATCGAATCATGTGTCCAACTTTTGCGAACGAAAAGTTCCCATCCCATTTCTGCAGTCATCGGGCCATCAATTGGTCCGGAGTGCTACGAATTCGGTGAAATGGATCTTGAACGGTTGAGTGCCAAGTTTGGTTCTGGTGTTCGATCGCTCACGAGCGATGGTCGACTTGCACTCGACGTTCGCTGCGGAATTCGAAATGAACTTGCCCGCTTGAATGTGGCCATCATTTTTGAAGATGACACGTGTACGTCCTGTGATCACCAGTTGTATTCGTTTCGCGGTCGTGGGGATTCAGGTCGGCAGGCGCTTGTTGTATGGAGCGAGACAGCGTGAGTACTGAACTCGATGCACGGCTTGTGGCCGAACGAATTTCCACACTGCGGCAGCACCTCGCAGCCATTGCTCCTGAAAACTCGGTTGGCATCGTGGCGGTCACAAAAGGATTCGGCGTCGACGCGCCACGCGCTGCGTTGGCGGCGGGCCTCACGATGGTGGGGGAAAACTACGCACAGGAATTGATTGCGAAACATGAAGAACTGGCTCCAGAAGAGCGAGAGCAAATCCAGTGGCATTTCTTGGGGCGGCTTCAACGGAACAAGGTGCGCTCCCTCGCACCCATCGTGTCGGTATGGCAGAGCGTCGATCGAGTTGAACTCATCGAAGAAATCGCGCGTCGGTCCGCAGGGGCAAGCGTCATGATCCAACTGAACATCTCTGGCGAGTCTCAGAAGGGCGGCGCCGCATTGGGCGACTGCGAGTCGCTGGTTCGAAGCGCTCAAGGAAACGGTCTGGTTGTGGTTGGCCTCATGGGAGTGGGAGCGGCCGAGGATGAGTCCACTTCTCGTGATGGGTTTCGACGTCTCGTGCAGTTGGCTGACGAACTTGGGCTCCCAGAACGCTCGATCGGGATGTCTGATGACCTCGATCTTGCGGTGGCTGAAGGCTCAACCATGGTCCGGTTAGGGACTGCACTATTTGGCTCTCGTGGCCCCAGAGGCGCTGGCTAGCCACGGCATTTAGGGGTGCCGGATCGGTGAATGTTCCCGATCGCCGCTGAGCAACTAGCCTTCACATCGGACCGGGGGAGGGTTTCCCCCATACGGAGGGTCAGATGTCTTCGATGTGGCGCAATGCCATGGTGTACCTCGGGCTTGGACCCGACGACGAGTACGACGACTATGCGGCGTCCCCGGACGATCGCCCGTTGCCGCCACCTCCTTCTCAGGTGGTTCGTCAAACAGTTCGGCCCACAGGGACCGTTCGACCGCGCCCGCCCGCTTCTGCGGGTGCAATGCTTTCCACTCCTCCGGAGATCGGTGAAACTTCGGCTGTGCGCCCGGTTCCCGCTCCAACTGCACCATCGGCAAACCTTGGCTTCGAAGATGCCTCGAAGCCCCGAGTTCGTGCCGTTCCTCGTCGCCAGTCGGTGCGGCCACATTTGGTAGCGCCGACATCGTTTAACCAGGCGCAAGACATCGCCGACAACTTCAAAGCCGGCAACGCCGTTGCGATGGATCTCTATGACGCCGACCGCGATCTTTCGCGTCGTCTCATTGATTTCTCGAGCGGCCTTTGCTACGGACTTGGAGGCAACATGGAGAAGGTCGCGGCCAGCGTGTACCTGATTCTTCCGGTTGGCGTCGAGGTTCCGGCCGAAGAACGCGCTCTGCTTACCGATCGCTCAAACGACCAAGACTTCTGATCTACTGCCGTGTGGGTATTGATTCATTACGTCGCTCAATTGTTTTTGCTGTGTCTGCTTGGACGAATCGTCCTCAGTTGGTTTCCGCCTTCGGGCCCCGGACCGATAGAGACGCTTCGACAGGTGCTTTACCGCGTTACTGAGCCAGTTCTTGGGCCGATCCGAGCCTTACTTCCCCCCGTTCGCCTGGGCGGAATGGGGCTCGACCTTTCCCCGATGATTGTGTTTATCGGGCTTCAAATTCTGCTGGCATTTTTACCCGGCTAAGCCCAATCTCAGGTCGTTGACACCCGAGCAGCGTTCGGCCGATACCATCGCCGCCATGGAAACCACGCCCGGAACTCCCCACCTTCTTACTGACGTTCGGTTCTCTGTGAGCCGCAAGGGTTATGACCCCGATGAGGTCGACAACTTCCTTGAGCGTGTCAGTGCTGCGGTCGCCCAGCTGCAAGACAAACTTCGTCAGGCAACGTCAACGGCCGAAGCCGCAGAAGCCCGCGCCGCCGATGCTGTGCGTAACGAGAGCCGTCTGCAAGCACGAATCTCTGAACTCGAAACAGGCGTCGCTGCATCACCCGCTCCTGCTGTGGTGGCACCCATTCGTTCGGTCGATCCGTCGATCGAAGCTGATCAGGCATCGTCTGTGCTCGTGATGGCGCAGCGCACTGCTGATGCAACAATCAACGAGGCGCGTACGAACGCTGCGAAGATGCTTACTGAGTCAGAGATTGAAGCCAGCCGCATCCTTTCTGCGGCAAAGACGCAAACCGATGAAGCATTACGTGATCTCGACAGCACCCGTCGAGAACTCGCAGCCGACAATGCAGCACTCGAAGCATTCCTCTCCGAACAGCGCGCCGTTATCGCCAATGGACTGTCACGTATTCAGGCGGTCATCGATGATCCAACTGCTCTGCGTATAGGAACGCCGCCAGTGGAATTCGCGAGTTCTTCGGTGATCCAAGAGCCGGCTCCTGCTCCAGTGGCTCCGGTCCGAGTGCCAGAACCTGAGGTTTTCCAGCCGGTCTTGGCGGACGACTCAAGTTGGACTCCTGAATCATCTTCCGCCGGATTGTTTGCTGACGACGAGGCCGACAGTGGCCCCGTCACTGCAGCAGTTCCAGCTCTTGACGACGAGTTCTTGGCCGAAGACGACGACGATGCCGATGCGGCAATGCGCCGGTTCTTCGACGCCGACTTCGACGACGACCGTCGCTGAACATCAGAAAACGTTCGGGACTTCTCAGCTACGGCTGAGGGGTCCTGTTTTCTTTTTGGGGCACGTGTTCCGAAGGTTGTGTGCGTCAGTCGACGCGGGTAATCGAGATTGGAATACTGATGCCCTCGATTTCGATCGCACGATCGCCTTCACCAAAGTCGAGTGATCGGGCAAGAACCTCGGTCATGATCGTGTCGCGGTGAGTTTCGATGACGGAGCGGAGGCTGTCGTCGGCATCGATAGTTACTGCGATTCGATCGGCAATTTCCAAACCGGCGGTCTTTCGAGCGTCGTTGAGTGAGCGAACAAGTTCTCGTGACGTTCCTTCGGCGCGAAGTTCATCGTTGAGTTCGAGGTCAAGGGCAACTGCCCACCCATCGTCCTCGGCGAGCGCAAGGTCGGCATGTTTCTCGGCGCGGACCTCAACCTCTTCCGAACTGAGTCGCTCACCAGCGATTTCAATCCAACCCTGCTCTGCAAGTTGTGCGTGAAGCGCTGAGCCGTCGGCGTCAGCCAGGGCAGCTTTGATTTCATTGACGCGTTGTCCGAGCCGAGGCCCGAGGAGTCGGAAATTCGGGATGACATT
The DNA here is from genome assembly GCA_016462055.1 of Acidimicrobiia bacterium. Lineage (GTDB taxonomy): Bacteria > Actinomycetota > Acidimicrobiia > Acidimicrobiales > Acidimicrobilacustridaceae > Acidimicrobilacustris. The sequence continues at coordinate 9,497 of JAEMTX010000030.1, forward strand.
CCAGCCCATCAGCCCGGAGAGTGAATCGAGTCGTTCAAGCGACTTCACATTGAGTTCGACTTTGATTTCCGCTTCGATCTCGGGGTCGAGATCGGTGCCGCCGTGGAGGAGCAGAGCCCGGGACAACGGCTGACGAACTTTCATCTTGGCGTCGGTGCGGGCCGAGCGGCCAAGGCTTACAAGTCGCCGGGCCGCGCCCATCTGCTCGGCCAGAACTGCGTCGTGACGGTCTTTGGCTGCCGGCCAGTCGGTGAGATGGACGGATTGACCCCCCGTGAGCGTTGTGTAGATCTCATCGGACAGGAATGGACAGAAGGGCGCCAGCACCTGAGAAATGGTCGTGAGGCACTCATGGAGCGTGGCGTGAGCGGCTGCATCGCTGGATTTCCAGAAGCGGGGCCGACTCCGACGTACATACCAATTCGATAGATCGTCGACGAATTTCGCAATTCGACCAGATCCGCTCAGGGCATCAAAGCCCTCAAGCGATGCCGTGACGGTTGCAACCGTGTCATCGAGTTCAGAAAGGATCCAGCGATCGAGCACATGGGTGGGCGGAGCTGCTTGTGGTTCGGGCTGCCATCCGTCGAGATCGGCATAGGTGGCAAAGAACGAAAACACATTCCAAAGCGTGAGCAACGTTTGGCGTGTGGCCTCACGGATGCCATCAGGGAACACGCGACGTGGCGTCCACGGTTGTCCTGAGGAAAAGAAATACCAACGAAGAGCGTCGGCGCCAAGCGTGTCAAAAATATCGAATGGGGCGATGACATTGCCACGTGACTTCGACATCTTCTGACCGTTCTCATCGACGATGAGTGCGAGACAGACAACGTTCTTGTATGGCGTTAAACCGAAGACTAGAGAGTTCACTGCGAGAAGCGAATAGAACCAACCACGGGTTTGGTCGATGGCTTCACAAATGAAGTCAGCAGGGAATGCGCCCTCGAATGAATCGGCATTCTCGAATGGGTGATGGCGTTGTGCTGAAGGCATTGATCCAGAGTCGAACCACGCATCGAGAACTGGAGCGACGCGGCGCATCGTTCCCGCGCAACCATCGGTCGTGCAGCCGAAGGCGATGTTGTCGACATGCGGGCGATGGAGATCAAGTTCGGTGAGGTCTTGCGCCGTGAGATCGCTGAGTTCGGCGACAGAGCCGATGCAGTGTTCATGGCCGCTGCTATCGCAACGCCAAATCGGGAGCGGGGTTCCCCAATAGCGATCGCGTGAAAGAGCCCAATCGATATTTCCTTCGAGCCACTTGCCAAATCTTCCGTGTTTGATGAATTCCGGATGCCACGAGATGCGCTCGTTCTCAGACATGAGCAGATCTCGATGTTCTGATGTGCGCACGAACCACGAGGTTTTTGCCCAGTAAATGAGCGGGGTGCTGCATCGCCAGCAATGCGGGTAACTGTGTTCGTAGGCCTGTTCACGAACGAGAAGTCCGCGGGCATCGAGATCATCGATGATGTCGCGGTCGGCATCTTTCACGAATGTTCCTGTCAAGAACGGAACAGATTCATCGAATGCGGCATCGGCGTTGACCGGATTCAATACGGGAAGCTTCTCGGCTCGACCAACCACAGCGTCGTCTTCGCCAAATGCGGGAGCGAGGTGAACGATGCCGGAACCATCGTCAGTCGTAACAAAGGCGGCGGCAACAACACGCCAACCGTCTGTGCCGGCGGGTGCAGCGAGCGTGTCAAACGGGCGTTCATAGCGCCATCCAACAAGATCGGCGCCCTTGAATTGCTCAACGATGATTGCGTCTTCGGGCGCAAGTGCCGCGGCCATAAGCAGGTCACGACTTCCGTCGGAAGACGCTGTTCTCACATAGTCAATGTCGGGGCCAACGGCAGCAGCGACGTTAGAGATAAGTGTCCATGGGGTGGTGGTCCAGACCAGGAGGTCGACATCACGATCGAGAATGGGGAATCGCACATAGACCGATGGATCGACGATGTCTCGGTACACGTCGGGCTGGCCGAGTTCATGACTCGACAATGCGGTGCCACATCGCCCGCAGTAGGGCGAGACCTTGTGGCCTTCGTACAGAAGTTCTTTGTCCCATAGTTGACGGATGAGCCACCACACCGACTCGACATAGGAATTATCGAGGGTCCAGTACGCATCGGCGGTGTCAATCCAAACCCCGGAGCGCTCGGTGAGTGCGGTCCAATCGGTGACGTAACGCTGGACTGATTCGCGGCAACGTTGATTGAATTCGGCGATTCCGAATTCTTCGATTTCTTGTTTGGTGGAGAGGCCGAGTTCTTTTTCGACCTCGAGTTCGACGGGGAGACCGTGGCAGTCCCAGCCGCCCTTTCGGGGAACATCTCGGCCCCGCATGGTCTGGAAGCGGGGGTAAATGTCTTTGAAGACTCGCGCCCACACATGGTGAAGACCGGGGCGGCCGTTGGCCGTTGGAGGGCCTTCATAGAAGATCCACGGCTCTCCACCGGCCCGCAAACGGCGGGTCGCAGCGATGGTGTCATCGGCCTTCCACTGCTCCAGGCGACGCTGTTCGAGGTAGGGAAGGTTGAGATCTGGGTCGACGGGACCGAATGGCATGAGGGCCAAGCGTACGCCGTTGCTGAACGGCTTCCGTGCGTGTGGGTTGACGTGGGAGGGTGGCGCCCTTACCCTCCGCCGATCCACCGCCACTCAAGGGAGATCATCCGTGGCAGTCAAAAAGGTAACGGCGAAGAAGGCTCCGGCCAAGAAGGCTCCGGCCAAGAAGGCTCCGGCCAAGAAGGCTCCGGCCAAGAAGGCTCCGGCCAAGAAAGTTGTGACAAAGGCGGCTCCGGTCAAAAAGGCCGCAGTTAAAAAGCCTCCGGCACCTCCTGTGCAGCCTCCGCGGCCGAATCGTCTTCCGCCGATCCCCAAGGAACCAAAGAAAATCAAGTACCCGTTTGACGCAAAGTTCCTTGATGCCCAGCGAGCTCATTTGATTGAAGAGCGCCGTCGTCTGATGCACGATGCCGAAACCCTCACCGCTGAAGCGAATTCACTGGCGGAGTTGCGAGAGCCTGGCGATGTTCAGTTCGACGAAGAGTCGGGCGAGGGCGACACGCTTGCGGTAGAACGCGAACGCGATCTCGCGCTTTCCGCTCAGTTCCTCGATCAGGTCGACGAAATTGATCGGGCCATGCTCAAGATCGGCCAAGGCACGTACGGGATCTGCGAGATCTCCGGACTCGCGATTCCCAAGGAGCGGCTCCGCGCTATTCCGTGGTGCCGTGAACGTGTTGAGTACAAGGTCGGCAATTTCCGACGCTGAAGCGCCACGGATCGGGCAGACCAGCCCCTAGGTTGGAAGCCGTGACAAGCAAGAACACTCCTGCTAACGCTGCAGCGACCCATCGGGTCTTGTTCGGCGCGGTCGCTGTTGGTTGGGTGATCGCGGATCAATTGTCCAAGTCCTGGGCGGTGTCCTCGCTCAGTGATCAAACGATCGATGTTCTGTGGACACTCCGCTTTCAGCTCGCCGTAAATTACGGGGCATCGTTCAGCCTCGGTGCTGGATTTGGGGCTTGGATCGGACTCCTTGCCCTCGTTTTTGTTGGAGTTCTTGTCTGGAAAGGCAGCTCTGTCCGCAGTCGACTCGGCGCTGTTGCTCTCGGCATGATCGTTGGTGGAGCACTCGGCAATGTCCTCGATCGAGCATTTCGCGGCGACTCGGGGTTCTTTCATGGCGGCGTTATCGATTTCATCGACTTTCAGTGGTGGCCAGTTTTCAATGTCGCCGACATCGGCGTGGTGTGCGGGGCGGTACTACTTGTGATCTCCACGTTGCGAGATCCTCGAGAAAATGATTCGACAATCGTGGAGGGTCGTTCCGAAGCCGAAGTGCAGTCCGAGACGCAGCCCGACAATGCGTCTTCGACGCAGATCGAGAGCAACTGATATGGCTTATACCGAGGTCATCCCCTCAGCATTGGCCGGCGAACGCATCGATCGAGTTGTGGCGATGATCAGTGGAGCGAGCCGCACAAAAGTCACCGATTGGCTCGATGAGGGACTCGTGATGTGCAACGACGTGGTGGTGACAACGCGCTCTCGTCGAGTGGCAGAAGGCGATGTTGTCGTTATCGATGTGGAACCAGACTTCGGTCCCGAGCCTCTTATCGCCGAGCCCGGTATCACCGTGCCAATTGTGTATGTCGACGATGACGTCATCGTGATCGATAAGCCTGTCGGCCTCGTTGTTCATCCGGGGGCAGGCAACGCAACAGGCACACTCGTGCAGGCGATGCTCGCGGTCTACCCGGAGATTGCGACGATCGGCGAACCGGAACGTCCTGGGGTCGTACATCGACTTGACAAGGATACGTCGGGCCTCATGATCATGGCTCGTTCCGCCGAGGCGTATTCCGAGTTGAGCGCGATGTTGGCCGAGCACGAGGTGGAACGCACCTATCTCACATTGGTTTGGGGAATACCCGACGCGGGAAGCGGATTGATTGACGCACCCATTGGCCGCTCAACTCGTGAACCAACAAAAATGGTAGTGAGTGCTCAAGGTCGTGATGCCCGCACGCGCTACACCGTTCTCGAAACGTTTGAAGATCCGGTTCCTTGCGCATTAGTCGAGTGTCGACTTGAAACCGGCCGAACTCATCAGATCCGGGTGCACATGGCAGCTATTGAACATTCTGTCGTTGGTGATGACCGATATCGAGGCGTTCGTTCGTCGATCGAGACGCCGCGCATCTTCTTGCATTCAGCTGCGCTCGAATTTGATCATCCGGTCCGACCCGATGAACGACTGACGTTCGTCTCTGAGTTACCACCGGATTTAGCCGCGGTGCTTGAGCGACTCAGGAACCCGAGGCCCACGGAGGAGTAACCGATGGAGTGGCTGCGACTTCGGTCGGCCACTTCCCTTGGCCTTTCGCGATGGAAACGATGTCGGCCAACGTCGCCGCTTCGAGATAGCGACGCATGTGTTCGCCAACGTCGTCCCATACGGCAAGTAAGACGCACTGTCCTTCGTGGTCGCACGCTCCGTCGGTGTGGGGCTGACCGAAGTCACCGGCCACGATG
>JAEMTX010000188.1 GCA_016462055.1 Acidimicrobiia bacterium
GCTCGTACTCGTTGTCTCTCCGTTGGGTAGCGAAGTCAATGGAGCAAAATCCTGGTTTTCCCTAGGGCCGTTTCAGATGCAACCAGCCGAGTTCGCAAAGCTCTCACTTCTTGGTGTCTTCGCGTTTTTGCTGTCGGAGTTTCGCGGCGACATTGACATTCGGCGACTCGCTGCACTTCTCGCGACGGCTGCGCTACCTATGGCCCTCATCATGTTGCAACCGGATCTCGGAGAGACACTGATCCTTCTTGCCATCACGATGACGATCATGCTCGTGGGTGGACTCCCCACGAAATACATCGCGGTGCTCACGATCGTTGGCTTGGTAGGCGTCGTGGGCGCATTGAACTCACCGCTGTTAGCGGACTATCAGCGCGACCGGTTGACTGCTTTCGTGAACCCGAGCGATACCTCGAACGCTGCGGTTTACAACATCGAACAGAGCCAGCAGGCCATCGCCAATGGCGGGATCACTGGTCAAGGTCTTTTCGATGGTCCGCAAACAAAGTTGGGTTTTGTCCCTGAGCAGCAGACGGACTTCATCTTTACCGCCGTTGCTGAGCAGTTTGGCTTCATCGGAGCATCCACAATGCTGTTCTTGTACGGGCTGCTCTGTTACCGGATCTGGAGAATCGCCCAAATTGCCAAGGATTCATTCGGCACGTATCTCTGCGCTGGAGTCTTGGCAATGTTCGCCTTTTCGGCGTTTGAGAACGTGGGTATGGCAATGGGGATCATGCCAGTGACAGGTATCCCTTTGCTTTTGATCAGCGCGGGGGGTTCGGCAACCATCACGGCATTGGCCGGACTTGGCCTTGTTCTCAACGTTTACATGCGCCGGTTCCAGTAGGCCGGGGGTACCCCGGTAGCATCTACAGGTCATGACCGATGTATGGCCCCAGCTGGAGCCCCTTCTGGCCAAAGTGGCGAAACCTGCTCGCTACATCGGCCTCGAGGACGGAGCTCGTAGCCCACACCATGCCCCCGACAAGGTGGCGTGGTTGTTGTCGTACCCCGACACCTATGAAATCGGGCTGCCGAATCAAGGCCTGCAAATTCTCTACGAAATCCTTAACGAGAATCCTCACGCGGTGGCCGAGCGGGCCTACGCGCCATGGACCGACCTCGAAGGCATGCTGCGAGATCGAAATATTCCGTTGTTCTCGCTTGACAGCCATCGACCCGCATCGGCATTTGATCTGATCGGCTTCAACCTCTCGGCTGAACTGACCTACACAAATCTTCTCAACATGGTCGATCTCGCTGGTGTGCCGGTGCGCAGCGCTGAACGCCGACCCGAGCATCCGCTCATCGTCGCTGGGGGACACTGCACCTATAACCCCGAGCCGATTGCTGACTTCCTCGACATTGTGGTTTTGGGCGATGGAGAGGAAGTCATCACCGAAATTAACGAGGTGGTTCGCGATTGGAAAATGTCGGGCCGCACCGATGGCAGTCGGGAGAATGTCCTTCGTGAGCTGTCACACATCGTCGGCGTCTATGTCCCGTCGATGTACGACGTCACCTACGAGGGTGCCGACCTCGTGGCCGTCACCCCGCGCTATAGCGACGTTCCTGAACGGGTCGAGAAGCGCACCGTTGCTGATCTCGCCGAGTTCCCGTATCCCAAGACGCAACTGGTCCCAATCACCGAAGTGGTTCACGATCGCTTGAACGTTGAAGTCTTTCGTGGGTGCACCCGCGGCTGTCGTTTCTGCCAGGCAGGCATGATCACTCGCCCGGTTCGTGAACGACCCGCCGAGCAAGTTCGCACCATGGTCGAAGAGGGTCTGCGTCGAACCGGCTACGACGAGGTTGCCCTCACATCGCTGTCGACCGCGGATTTCTCGGGAATCGAAAAACTGGTCGGCGATATTGTGAAGTCGACTGACGACGGACCACCTGTCTCGGTGTCACTTCCGAGTCTTCGCGTTGACGCGTTTGGTGTTGGTATCGCTACCCAAATCCAGCGTGCGCGTCGAACCGGACTCACGTTCGCTCCCGAAGCTGGCACATGGCGCATGCGTCAGGTCATCAACAAACTCATTCTCGAAGAGGATCTCTACAGCGCTGTCGAAGCCGCTTACTCAAACGGTTGGCGCCGAGTGAAATTGTATTTCCTTACGGGTTTGCCAACCGAAACCGATGAAGACACGTTGGGAATCGCCGAACTTGCTCGAAACTGTGTCGAACTCGGAAAGGCGCATACGAAGAGCCCATCAGTCACCGCGTCTGTTGGTGGTTTTGTTCCGAAACCATTCACGCCATTTCAATGGTTCGGGCAAAACACAGTGGAAGAACTCCGTCGCAAGATCAACCTTCTTCGCGATGACACCCGCAAGTCTCATGGCGTTCAGGTGAAGTGGCACGACCCAAAAGCGACACTCGTCGAAGGAATCATGAGTCGCGGCGATCGACGCGTGGGCGTTGTCATTGAGGAAGTGTGGCGACAGGGCGGAACCTTCCAAGAGTGGAACGAACGGTTCGACCTTGACCTCTGGACGAATGCCATGGCCGCCCATGGCATCGACCCGGACTGGTACGCCTACCGTCACCGCACCGAACATGAGGTCCTTCCGTGGGACCACCTCAGCGCCGGTCTGCATAAGGATTTCCTTTGGCAGGACTGGCGAGATGCCCTGGCCGAGGTCGGGCTCCCTGATTGCCGTTGGACCCCGTGTTATGACTGCGGAGCATGCACTGGCTATTCGATCGAGCACATCGTGGCCTCAGCCACACCTCCAGCCGGAGGTTCACAGGGAACCGGACAGGACCTCGGTCGTTCCGTTCCCGTCACACTTCTCGGCCGTGCACCCGTCGTGGTGGGGTCGTAATGAGGGTTCGAGTGCGGTATTCGAAACTCGGAAAGATTCGTTTCTCGAGTCATCGCGATATGGCTCGTTGCTGGGAGAGAGCGCTTCGACGCGCCGAACTTCCCGTTTCTATTACCGAAGGTTTTTCGCCACGACCGAAAGTTCATTTCGGGCTGGCGTTGTCTACAAGTCATGAGTCGCTGGGGGAGTATCTCGATATCGATCTGCAAGAGCCTGAGGGTTTAAGCGTCGATCTCGAGACATTGCCCGAGCGGCTCACGCCGTTCCTCCCACAGGGTGTTGTTGTCGAGGCAGTCTCGATCATCGAACGCTCAGAACTGTCTCTTCAAGAAGCAGTCACGGTTTGCACATGGTTGATTGAAGTTCCAGGAGTAAGTCCTGAACAGCTTGAGATCGATGTACGCACCATGCTCGATGCCACAACGCTTCCGGTGATCCGGGAACGGAAGGGCAAGAAGGTGAACGACGATATTCGTTCAGGAATCATTGATCTTCGGGTCATTGGCGCCACGCCTTCTGATGCTCCTGAACAAGGGGCCGTCTTCGAAGCCGAGCTGGCAACCCAGCCCCGCTCCGTGCGACCAGCAGAACTTCTGGCCGCATTCGACCCGCCCCGCAACGAGGGGCGCGTCCGCAGAACACACCAATGGATCATCACTGACGGCGCGAGACGGGAACCGATCCCGGCCCACGCGACGGCACGCGCACCTGCACAAGCGGGCGCGCGATGAGAAGGGAACTCAATCATGTCCGACCCCACGGTCGAACCCGGCGCTTCAACGCCGAGTCGTCAAGACCATCAATCAGCCGAGAGCGCACCTCCAGCAAACGCTGAGTCAACACCAGTCGCTTCTTCAGAACCCGTTCGCTCGGGTGAACAGTCGAGTTCTTCGGGAGCCGGCGGTGCCAGCG
>JAEMTX010000189.1 GCA_016462055.1 Acidimicrobiia bacterium
CATGGGGCGAAGGACCACACACCATGCATGGCGTGATGACCCGTGACTTCCCGAACTTTCTGATGATCAGCACGGTGCAGGGTGGATTCGGCACCAACTTTGTGCACTACCTCACCGAAACATCGAAGCATTGCGCCCACATCATTCGCATGTGTCTCGATGAGGGCATCACTCAGATTGAGCCTTCGGCTGATGCTGAGGAAGATTGGTTCAACGTTCTCATGAGCAAAGTCATGGGTCTCGGCGTGTACAACGCGTCATGCACCCCTGGCTATCTCAACCGGGAACAGGCAGCCGGCGACATGAAGGGTGCACGTGGTGCGTCGTTTATGGGAAGTGTCGAGGAATACGCCGATCAATTGATCGCATGGCGTGATGCCAGCGAACTCACTGGCGTCGTCGTTACAAAAGCGAACTAGTCGAGTCGATTCAAAGTTCTTTCAACCGGATCTTTGAATCGATCGCAGCTGATCGATAAATACCGCGCGCCATATATGACGCTTCGACTTTGCGTCGGGCGTCGTACACCGCAGCGCGAACCTGATGGCATCGCGCTGAATCAGGATCGGCCATCACGGCCATTTCGGCAAAGTGTGATGCCAAGCGAAGGTCGCCCTCTTCGGCGATAGCTTCGGCGCGTGCCGCAAGCGCCTCGGCACCGCCGGCAAGAGTGGCTGTCTCGGTAGCGAGGGCGACATCGGCAGCAGGTTTGAGATTCGCGGGGTTGCCGTCGTACCAACCGCCATAAAGTCGCCAAATGTTGCGCACTACAAACTCAGGTTCGTCATAGGACGGACGCAAGTACGGAAGGTCCGCAAGTTCTTGCGGAAGTTTCACCGAGTGAATGATGTCGTTGAGGCGCGCTCCAGTGTTCATAAGCGCAAGCGTTTGTTCGTGCAATGACTCGAGCGCGGTGGCGGTGTTGAGCAGCACTTCAGCAACCATTGCTTCTCCACCAACGGCTGGACCATGAGCGGGCAACAGAAGTTCCGGTTGCATTGCAGCCATGGCTCGAAGTGAGACCGCCCAATCCCACGCAAACCGCTGCACTTTCTGTGGGTTGCCGGCATTGGGGAATTGCCAAATGAACAAATCGCCAACACAGATGGCGCGCTTTTCTGGCACCCAGGCCCAGGTGTGGTCATCGGTTTCGCCGCGGGCATGACGAAGATCGAACTCGGTGCCACCAATGGAAAGGTTTGTTCGGGTGCGATAGGTGAGTTCGGGGTAGATGAATTCACTTGGCCACGCTGGCTCGGGCAGACGGAACTGACGCATGTTGATCCAGCCGTTGTAACCGTTGGTCAACTGGTAACGATCGAAGCGGTCGGGGATCGCTTCGTGGCCGACATAGCGAATTGGTTTGTCGCCGCGTGCTGCCGCTTCGGCATCGAATGCTTGTGCGCCAGTGACGTGGTCAACGTGGCCGTGGGTGTAGACGGCGGTGTGTACGGGCGCATCTGACCAAGTGCGGAGTTCGGTGATGGCCTGCGGTGCAGACATGTGATGCGATACGTCGAAGAGGACGATGCCTTCATCGGTATCGAACGCCACGACGTTGCTGAACGCTTCGATGAGAACGACTCCATCGGCAACAACTGCGGCGCCGCCAGCGTTTTCGCTGAACAGCCCGTTCATCGCGAGTGGTTCCTCGCCGGTGATCCAGCGCGCAGATCGCTCCAGCATTTTCTGACCGTCCATACAACCTCCCCGTAGGCGATGATCCTCGCACAGCAACGGCATCTACGGGCGGTGTCAGGAATCTAAGAGTCCCTGAAGTTGTTCAGCAATCTCATCGACTTCGGGCGAGCCGCTCGCCACCGAAAGCACGAAATCGTAGACGTCATCGTTTGAGGCCTGTGAGATCGGTATGTCGTTCAGTTCAAGAAACACTGCCGTGGCGAGCCAGCCAAGTCGCTTGTTCCCGTCGATGAGTGCGTGGTTATTCACGATTGACTGCAGGAGCGCGGCGGCCTTGGTCCAAATGGTCTCGTACGCCTCAACTCCAAAGACAACGGTGCGCGGTCGAGCGACAGCTGACTCAAGAAGTCCGACATCTCGGATGGGCGGTGGATCTCCGAGCAATCTGGAAGCGAGAGCAAGAACGTCGGCGAGGTCGAGAAAAACCGTCACCGGACTTATTCACCAAGACGCCGAAGTGCATCGGCGTGGGCGTTCATGATTCGGTCGGCAGCTTCGGACACTGAGGTTTCGTGCGAACGGCGGACGACGTACTCGCGGATGGCCTGGCGGGCGGCTTCTTGCATGGAGATGCCGTCGCTCTTGGCCTGCGCCTGGAGGGCAAGTTGTTCGTCGTCGGTAAGTCGAAGGGTCATAGCCATCTTTAAATGGTATCAGATTGATACCAATACGTGATTGTCCCTGTTGCGGGCGCATCGAGGGTGAAGGGACACGGAGGATGGCAGACCCTGCGAGCACCCAACAAGGGAATTTCGGACTGTTTGCTAGGCCGGTGGCTTGAGCGGGGTACCGGCCAAGGCCGCAGCGATCTGAGCGCCGGGCAGACCAAGTAACTCGCGAAGATCGATTTCGTGCGCCAGCGCGTCTACAACGAGCTGCGAGTTCGATGGGCGGGAGATCGCCGGCAACATCGCGTCGGAGAGAATGATCATTGATTCAAGAGCGGCTGCGAGTTCGGCGAGCGATCCACCTTCTTGGCGTTGCCCGAAACAACTAAGTTCTGCCCTTCGTTCCTACCCCCTGATAATAAGCGAGGTGCCTGAAATGACTGACTCGAAGATGCCCCATGGTGGCGCGCAACTCGGAGCCGTTGATGGCCCGCTCGTGATGATCGGCATGGGTTCGATCGGTCGAGCGACACTGCCGCTGCTCGATCGTCATATCGGGTTCGACAAGTCGCGAGCGATCGCGCTTGATCCGCTGGCCGATCGCAAGAAGTACGCCGATGAATACGGCATCGCCTTCCAGCAGGTCGAACTCACTCCCGAGAATTACGTCGAGATCCTCACGCCGCTTCTCACGAACGGTGAAGGTCAAGGCTTCTGCGTCAACCTTTCGGTTGATACGAGTTCAGTTGACATCATGCGTTTGTGCCGGGAACTCGACGTTCTTTACATCGACACTGTTGTCGAACCATGGCCTGGTCTCTATTACAACCAGTCAATCGACAACGCCGATCGCACAAATCAGTTCCTGCGTAGCAAGGCCGTTGCGGAACGTCGTCGTTCGCCAGGTGGAACGACTGCAGTTTCTTGTTGTGGAGCCAACCCCGGCATGGTGTCGTGGTTCGTGAAAGACGCGCTCGTGCGTCTGAACGATGAACTTGGTCTCGGACTCACAACTCCTGCTCCAGCTGACAAGGATGCTTGGTCTCGCTACATGCAGGCCGTTGGCGTCAAGGGCATTCATATCGCCGAACGTGACACGCAACGGGTGACCAGCCCTAAGCCGGTTGACACCTTTTGGAATACTTGGTCGGTCGACGGATTTATTTCCGAAGGGCTTCAGCCTGCAGAACTTGGTTGGGGAACGCACGAAAAGTGGATGCCGGAAAACGCCCATCATTTCTCTGATCCGGAATCACCAGCCATCTATCTGGAATCGCCGGGTGCGGAAACTCGTGTTCGGACCTGGTGCCCAACGCTGGGCGAGCAGTACGGATTCCTTGTCACACATAACGAATCGCTCTCTATTTCCGATTTCTACTCAGTGCGCGACGAGAACGGTGAGGTTGTCTACCGACCCA
>JAEMTX010000190.1 GCA_016462055.1 Acidimicrobiia bacterium
CCATCAACTGAGTCGATCTGCACCATGGCGTCGTCGAGGCGAAGAGGACGAGCACGTATCACGATAAGTCTGTTGCTTCTGTCGGCAGTTCTTCTTTTGACTCTCGACAGTCGGGGGTCAGGGCCAGTCCAATCTGCCCGGAGTGCTGTGCTGTCGGTGCTTTCTCCACTCGGTAGTGCAGCCGCGACTGTCGTGAGCCCCTTTCGAAATGCTTGGAATAGCGCATTTGATCAAGGGAATCTCAAGAAGGAAAATGAAACACTTCGTGAGGAGAACGATCGTTTGAAAGGCGATGTAACGGCCAACTCCATAGCGAAGGAACAGTTGCAGCAACTTCTGCAACTTGTCGGTATCCCCTTCGTCGGCGACACCCCTGTCGTGCACACTCGTGTTGTTTCCGGCGCTGTTGGAAACTTTGGCGATCGGCTCGAACTCGATAAGGGTTCGAATGCGGGCATCGAGCGAAATATGCCGGTAGTGACCGGCGAAGGACTCATCGGAAAAGTTATCGAAGTAAGCGAGAACCGTTCAGTGGTGTCGCTCCTTTCGAGTGGGACCTACAGGGTCGGGTTCTCCGTCGTAGGGACTGCTGCCATCGGGATTGCACAGGGAAGTGGGGGCGACGGCAATCTTCGGGGGAGCAATATCGATTCTCGCCAGACAGTGACAGTGGGCGCGATCACCGCCACGAGCGGTCTGGCTGGAAGTCCATTTCCTCCGAATCTTCCCATTGGCACGGTCACAGCAGTTCGAACCAATGAGGCAGAACTCGAGTCGACCGTTGATATCTCGATGTTCGCCAATCTCAACAGTCTCATTTACGCCGATGTCGTCCTATGGAAGCCCGCTGGCTGAGTCATGAAGAACCCTTCACTGCGTTATCTGATTGTGATCGCCACAGCGGCGTTGCTGCAGTACACGGTCGTCACACAATTTCGAATTTTAGGAGTGAGTGCCGATCTGTTCCTGGTTATCGCCATAGCCGCGGGCATGATCGGCGGCGCTGAACGCGGCGCAATCGTGGGCTTTGCCAGTGGACTTTGTCTTGATCTGATGGTGACCACACCGTTCGGTTTATGTGCCATATCGGGTTTGGTCGCTGGCGTCGTCGCCGGATTGCTTGAGGACGCAACAGTGCATTCCGCAAGATGGTTGACGATGGCGATCGCTTCTATTGCAAGTGTTGCCGGAATTCTCTCGTTTGCGGTCGCAGGGACCCTGCTTGGGCGTCCTGATCTACTCTCTGGACACCTCTTCACGATCCTTGGGATCGTTGGAGTCGCATCGGCGGCACTGGTGTTTCCCGCTCTAAGGGCCTGTCGATGGGCAGATCCGGAAGATTCCCTCCTCCGGGCTGCAGCCCGGTGAGGCCTTCGATCTGCTGAACTGTGGGGGCTGTGATTCCCCAACTCGTGCATCCCACCGCCTTCGCGTGAACCCCTGACCCATGGACTCCTCCTCGCCTCGTCTCCGCATGAGCATTCTTGGAGTTGTTGTTCTCGGGTGTTTCCTCGCTCTCTTCGCTCGGCTTTGGTACTTGCAGGTAATGGAAGCACCTGCTCTTGCTGTCCAAGCGACGGCGAACCGCACTCGAACCGTCGCGACTGAAGCACCCCGTGGTCGCATTTTCGACGCGAAGGGTCGGGTGATCGTCGATAACCGAACCTCGCTCATCGTTTCAATCGATCGAAACGAATTGAAGAAGGTAAAGAACCGCGACGACCTCATCGCCAGGCTTGCCGATGTTCTGACAGCGAATGGTGCGCCGATCAAGATCTCCACGATCGAGAAGCGGTTGTCCGAGAAAAAGGCCGACCAGTTGCAAGCACTTCCGATTGCCTCTGATGTCACCGACGAGGTTATTCACCATCTTTCGGAGTATGCCGAAGATTTTCCTGCGGTTTCTTATGAGCGCAAGACAGTCCGTATATATCCCTACGGCACGATTGCATCCAACATTCTTGGTTACACCGGTCGCATCACTGCCGAGACACTCAAGATACTTGAACCAGGAACTGATCCTGATGGAGTTGAGAAGTCCTATCAACCAGATTCCATCATTGGGCTGACCGGAGTTGAGTCGATCTATGAAAAGGAACTTCGCGGTACACCTGGCATTGAGTTGGTGCAGGTTGATTTCAGGAATCGTCCAGTTGGTACTGAGTCCTATCAACCCCCGAAGTCTGGCAACGACATCCAGCTTCATATTGATATCGAAGTTCAGATTCGAGCCGAGCAGGCGCTCATCGAGCGACTGAATGTTTTGCGTGGCACAGCTCAGCGCGACGGCACAATTCGACGCGCTCCAGCCGGATCCGTTGTCGTGCTTGACCCGAGAAACGGGGGAGTTGTGGCGTTGGCGTCGGCTCCTTCGTATGACCCCCAGGAATTTGCATCTGGGATCACGCAGGAGCGTTACGACCAGCTTCAAGATGTCAACGGGGCGAGTGCGCTCATCGACCGTTCAATCTCCGGCCAATACGCGCCGGGCTCAACGTTCAAAATGGTGACTGCTGCTGCTGCGTTAAGTAACGGCCTCATTGATGGGAACTCATCGATATACGACGATGGCGTCTATCGCGTTGGCAATCCCGTTCAGGAATTTACCAACGCCGGCAAAGAAAAATACGGAAATGTCAATGTGGTTCGCGCCCTTACGGTCTCGTCAGATGTTTACTTTTATTGGCTTGGCGACCGCATGGACGGAACCACGCTGATCCAGGACGCTGCGACAGCATTCGGCTTCGATAAGCGAACCGGCATTGATCTTCCGAATGAATCGGCCGGCTACGTGCTGACCAAGGCGGAGAAGAAGGCACTTTCTAAAAAGTACCCCGACGCCTACCCCAATGGTGATTGGTACACCGGCGACAACGTCCAGTTAGCGGTAGGTCAGAATGTGGTTGTGGTTACTCCGTTGCAACTTGCTCGCGCATATGCGGCATTTGCGAACGGTGGCACCGTCTACCAGCCACATGTGGTGTGGAAGATTCTCCGACCCAACAGCACTACAACAGATCCATCCGATGTTCTGCGGGTGATCGAACCGGTGGTGACAGGCACCGTGACGCTCCCACCCGATGTCCGCAGTCCAATTGCTTCAGGGCTTGAAGGAGTTACAAGCGGCTCTGGAACTGGGGCCTCGGCCTTCGTGGGTTTCGACCAACGGGCCTTCCCCATCGTCGGCAAGACGGGAACTGCTCAGGTCGATGGCAAGGCCGATACCTCGCTCTTCGCTTCGTATGGGCCTGCTCTCTCGCCGAAATGGGTGGTGGCCGCAGTTATGGAGGAGTCGGGCTTTGGATCAGAAGCTTCGGGCGAGGTCGCTCGACGAGTCTATGAAGTGATCGCAAATCAGGCGCTCACTGGAGCTGGAACCGCAACGAACGGATCGATGGACTGATGTTTCCTCAGTCGATTTCCTCACGTGCGTCAAAGTTAAGCCGGCGCGATCCAACCGCCCCGCTTCGACACATCGATCCCGTGCTCATCGGATGCACGGTGGTTCTCTCGATCTTGGGAGTAATCGCTGTGTACAGCGCAACGCGTGGTCCGGGGCCCGACTTTTCGAAGTCGTATTTGTATAAGCAGACGATATTCATGGTCATCGGCGCAGGAGCGCTGTTCTTTTGCAGCGTTGTTGACTACCGAAAGCTTCACGACTGGGCGTGGGCGTTTTATGGAATCACCACCGCGCTGC
>JAEMTX010000191.1 GCA_016462055.1 Acidimicrobiia bacterium
ATGATTCGATCCACCACAGCGGCATGGTCGCTGAACGTGCCTGTCGCACGAAGCAACGCATCGACGAGGGTGGTCTTGCCATGATCGACGTGGGCGACGAGCGCGACGCTGCGCAACGGAAGAGAAGAGGTGGGGGGCACGAGTGTCTTTCAGTTCGGTCCACCGGCACAGGACCGATGGGAGTTCAGGAGGGCCAGGCGCTTTCGTCGCGATCGGCCTCTGCGTCGTACATACACCATGACGAATGGTCATGGCCCGGATCGGCCCCACACTCGGGGCACGGTTCGGCATCGCGAGCATCGAGGATCGCGTCAAGATTTTCGTTGGTGCGTTTGAGGGCTCTCGCTTCCTCAAAACGCCGATGTCGACCCTTTTTCAACGGTCAACTCCCGTCGGTGAGATTGCCGAGGGAGTGTATCGGTACCAGAGGCAGTACTGCATCATCTCAGATGGAGAGTTCCTCATGACAGGGGTACACGGGATCGTTCTTCGATCACCAATTCGCCATTTCCGGCAAAAGCAACCGCTGCGCCCCCTTCTAGGAGACTGCGAACGGGACTGCCGGCGAGGGCCTCACGCCACCCTGTGGCGAGACGAGCATCGGCATCGCCCCTAAGAAAGGCCTCGATATCTCCCCTCGTAGCCAAAATCGAAGCATCAAGTTCGAGGTCTCGGGCCAGTTGGGCCACCCATGCTGAAATCAGGGCGATCGCGGGCCGGAGGTCCTTCTCGACACCCCCCGACACAACGTCGTCAACCACAGGGTTCTTATCGGCCATCCCCGCCTTGACCGCGCTGAGGATCTCTCCCACGACCTCTTCGCGGGTGCCCCGATCGAACCCCCGCACCTTTTCAAGGTCGCGACGATCCTTCGGCGGTCGCTGCGCAATGCCGGTGAGAGCAATATCTGAAAGGACATACCTCACTGGAATATCGAGAGCAGCAGCACGACGCTCGCGCCATGCGGCGAGTGATCTTGCGACGGTCCGAGCCGAACCGCGCAATTGGCGAGCCTCTTTAATTCGTCGCCATGCTTCATCGGGGTTGCGCTGTCCACGTAAACGGACTCTTTGGATTTCGCATTCATCCAACGCCCAACTCAATCTTCCACGCCTTTCAAGCTGCTCGACAATTCGATCCTTCGCCTCGAGGAGCCGGGCGACGTCATTGGCCGCATAGATGAGCTGTCCATCTGTCAGAGGTCGCTGCAACCAATCAGTAAGACGATCGCCTTTGCCAACGCGGAAGTCGACAAACCGCTCATAAATCGTCGTGAGCGACGGCGTGCTGAGACCCAAAAAACCGGCAGCGATCTGAGTGTCGAAAAGCACACGCGGAACAGTTCCGCAAACGAGTTCAAGTATTTCGAGGTCCTGATCGGCGGCGTGAAGGACGGCAACCGCGTCACTCTCGAGGATCTCGGCAAACGGTCGGAGATCAACAGCCAAGGGGTCGACCAATACCAAGTCACCCGGCCAAGCGATTTGCACCAAAGCGAGCTTTGGGTAATAGGTCCGCTCCCGGTGAAATTCTGTATCGAGCGCATAGCAGGGTTGAGCGCGAAGTAGCTCTATGACTCGAGCAAAATCGCTCTCGGTATCGACAATTCGAAAGTCGGGGTCAGTCACGCGACAACATCAAACTGGCGATGTTCCGCAGATGACTGGACGTCCGGAGTCCACCCAACCATTCGTGCCTCCAGCAACGTTGATCGCATCGATCCCCTTGGTCCGAAGAAACTCAGCCGCTTTGCCGCTGCGTCCACCAACGGCGCAAATGACATAGACCGGACCGTCAGAAGGAATTTCGTCAACACGATCGGGCACCGTCGATAGAGCTATGTGCACCGCGCTCGACACGTGCCCGTCGGAGTATTCGTCATCTTCGCGAACGTCGACCAGAACGATCGGTTCGGCGAGAAGCAACTCTAACGTTGTCAGATCGATTTCAGGAACTGTGCTCAACGGGAATCCTCATTCGGAGTCGAAGACCTCAACTGGTCTGCAGCGTAGCGTCGAAGGTCCGAGGGCCGATCGACATCATCGACAGCTGAGGCGACTACCCCATCAACAGTAATGGTCCGTAAGTTCGCAAAAGCGAAGCGGGGGGCCCTCTCTCCGCCGGCATACGCTTCGGAAACGAGATCCCAAGAGCGGCTTATTCGCCATGCTGCAGTGAGCGGTTGCACGCGGCCGTCAACTTCAGCAAAGGCAACCGATGCTTCAGGATCCGAAAGCAATGCCGCTACGAGCGTGATCGGTGCGTCCAACGTGATGCCCGGTGTGTCGCAGGCGAGAACCACAACAACGTCGTCAATCGAATAGCGCATAGCTGTGAGGATTCCGGCGAGTGGACCCTCACCTGGGTCATCGTCCGGTACCGACCGAGTCACTCCGTCAAGAGATGAAAGAACAGCAAGGTCGCCGCCTACGGTGAGAACCTCGCGAGCTCCGGCGCCATGAAGCGCGTTCGCAACGATCGATGTCAGTACGACCCCATTGATCGTAAGCAACGCTTTGTCTTGACCCATCCGGGTTGATGCTCCACCCGTGAGCACAGCGCCGGTGAACTGCACGGGCGCCAACGATCAACCCGCGAAGTCAGCCGGTGGCCACGAGGGGTCGCATTGCCGAAGAAATAATTCGCAACGCTCTGCTTCATCGTGCTCGCCGATTAAGGCAGCACAGCGGGCCAAGCCCGCAAGGCAGGACAGGAAGCCACGGTTCGACGGGCTGGCCCAACGAACGTATCCAGAACCGCGCCACCCATTGGCACGTAACGCATCGAGTCCTCGGTGATACCCGACACGGAAATAGGCATAGGCCTCAATGGTTGAGGTTGCGTTCTGCCCCATCGCTGCCCAAACGCTGCTCGAGCGAGGGGCACGACCCGCAATATCTCCGAGGAGCACTAAACGATTCTCATCGCTGCCTTGCGCCTGTTCAAGTGCGTGGCGAAGCGCCGCCGGTTCTTCGGGTAGCACTGCCTCGGGCGGACCGGAGGTTGAAAGGTTGATCGGTCGGGAATCAGTCACAGCATCACGCTACGAGATCTTCTGACAGTTCACACGCTCTCGAAATCGAAAGGAGACGGTGAATTCTCACTCGCACTGAATTACGGGACCTCAACAACACGGACGGTGTCGGTCACTCGACCTTTAGAGAAACGAGAACCTCCAACGACCACCACAAGATCGCCCGAATGTATCTCGCCCTTCAAGCGGGCAAGAGAAATCGCCTCGTCGGTGAGCTCATCGGCGCTGCCCGTGGCTTCGAGATGGTACGGAGTGGTACCCCAACTCAGAGTCAACTGATTGATCGTTCGAGGATCTGACGAAAATCCAAGAATTTTTGCTTTTGGCCGGAAACGTGCGACCGACCGGACAGTGAATCCGCTTTGCGAGATACACAGAATTGCCGCCGCCCCGATTTCGCTCGCAGCTCGTTGAGCTGCCGAGGTAACTGCATTCGTGACACGAGATCCGGCGCTATCGCCTGTGGCCAATTGAAGAGAGGCCAGAAGTGTCGGCCATCCGGCATAGTCGAACTTCTCGTCAGCCCGTGCAGCGATGCGGGCCATGACATCAACGACGTGCTCCGGATCGTCACCAATGGCGGTTTCTCCTGAGAGCATGACCGCAGACGAACCGTCGAAGACGGCGTTCGCAACGTCGGAGGCTTCCGCGCGCGTCGGGCT
>JAEMTX010000192.1 GCA_016462055.1 Acidimicrobiia bacterium
GATCTATTTCACTGACGAGAAGGAGTTTTTCGACCCGAAGGCTGGAGAGAAGAAGTGAGTCGCTTGACGGATCACCGGGGCGGGACAGGAGGCGGCCGCTCCGTCATCCGCTCGCGCATCGCGGGAGTTCGTGAGCGCGCCATGGGCTCCACCGCCATCGCTGAGCAAGGGCGGTAGGCGTACCCACATCACATACTACGAAGCCGGCAATTTCCCATCCAGGTTGCGGAGCACGTTACCGAGACCGAGCCGAGGGAACCTGTGCGGCCAAAATCAGAAATCTTTGCCGGACCCCGTTTCCGGGCAATTCCGCGAACAAATCGTCATCAAACCCTCACATTTCAAGTTTTGACCCCTCACTCATTTTATCTTTGACTATCTGATTACTCCGCCTGCTTCTTAGGCACCTTGGGACCTCCCGCATGCTCAATAAAACCACTATTCTGAAGCGAGTAGGCATTCCCGTGGTCGCCGACCGGTTCATGGTTGGCTCTCGAACCGACGCGATCCGAGAAATCCCCTCCGCCCGCGGCATTAAACTCAACCTGCGCCTGCTTCGGATACGGC
This sequence comes from Acidimicrobiia bacterium, assembly GCA_016462055.1. GTDB lineage: Bacteria > Actinomycetota > Acidimicrobiia > Acidimicrobiales > Acidimicrobilacustridaceae > Acidimicrobilacustris. The sequence goes on from JAEMTX010000192.1 coordinate 568, forward strand.
CCGGCCAAACCCCCACCTTCGCCATCATCCCCTCGACCGCCGCCGGCTGTGACATCCAAGCCAACAAAAGCAAAGACAGCGACTTAATCGGAGACCCACTCCCGAAGCCCGCAACCAAGCCATCGTCCAGCCAAAATTGCACACATCCCAAACAGGCTAACCCTCCGCTTAACAGGACGTACCACAGCGATCTGCGCCCGCTGCCCCACGCCCGTTAGCTTCACTTTCGACGTAACCACAACTCCATCATGAATATGAAGAAGACACTAACGGCCTTGGCTTGTTGCATGATTGTCCTGTCAGGGTGCAAATCGCCCGAACAGAGAGCGATGGACCAACTCGATGCGGCGATGAAGAAGCAGGCTTATATGATGAAGCGGATGGAGGAGATCATGGATCGAACCGCCAAAGAAATGGAGGAATCTGACAAGTAAACAGTAGGCAGCGCTGGTCAAACAAACCGGGTGCCCAAACGCCGGAATCGCGCCGCGGGTTCATTCTGAACGTCCTTCGCCCGGCGTCGGTGAGCCGGAACACTAGGCAGCGTCACATACTTTATGAAAAACTCTATCTTCACAGTAATTATAGCAGCCGCTATCTTGATAGCAGGCTGCGGTGAGAAATCACCGAGCAATTCTGCCACGCCGCCACCGGCAGAGGCAGACGTTCCGTCAGGAGTATCGGCACATATTACAGCAGCGACGAATCGCGTCAGCACGTTGAGTGGTTTGGAATTTTCGGTTGTCATCACAAACAGCGCGCCTACAAATATCACCATCCACCCTTGGATTCTCATAAATGGTTTGGGGACAGTTACGATGTATGACGCGAACGGATTGATTATGGCGTATCGTCCGAAGCCACCGACCAGCGTTTCAATCTCATCAGGACCACCGCGCGATTTAATTCTAAAGCCGGGAGAGTCTTATGCGCTCAAATATAATCTAGGCGATCAATTCTTTAAGGCCACTCCGCCGGGCAAGTATCGAGCGCGTGGAACGTTAATGCCATCAAATGAGCTCGAGATTACAATTGAATAAGACCATACCACCTAACCATAGCGCTACAGCAAACCGCCGCCCCGCTGGGCAGTCGGAGGGTTCGTGTCATTTGTTCGCGACTGTTGCAGCCGACCGGGCGTTTCCGGCGGCGTTCGTTGAGGTGGGTCGTTCGGGTTTTGCACACTTGACTCAACCATGACACATCGAAGCGACAGCGCGCGAATTGGGATAGCGTCTTTATTGGCGATTGTTGGTCTTTGCTGTCTGCTTGGGTGCTCCAAGGAAAAGGCAACAGCACCAGTGCCTACAGTTCAGCTGGCGACGGTCACGACGAATTCCATTGGCGAGATCTTGGTTCAATTGAACATCACGAACCAGTCGGCAAGTGCCGTATTGATTAGTGTTCGATCTGGAATCTACCAAGATAAGGGTTCCTGGAACACCAACTTCAACATTCACCCTCGTTTTGTTGGCTTGGCCGGAGCGGGCAGCGAGGCATCTGATGTGAGCCTCGCCTCTGGTAAAGGAATCACTGCGATGCTGTCGCCGTTACGAGTTCCGCATCCGTTCCATCTAGAGTTTGTTTGTTTTCCGAGCCGGTCGGGGATTACAGGGATGGTTGATAAGACCAAAGACAAATTCGAGCAGCTCAAGGACGGCTCTACACATGAGAGCTATCTGGGTGACAGCTTTTTTGTGTTGAGTCCTTTGATTGACCCCAAGGCAGAACCAAGCGGTGCAACGAACAGAAGCCAGCCGATTCGCTCGGAGATGAATTCAACGTCATCGACGGCAGACTCCCGTCGCTGATCTTTGCGTTCTGCAGGAGACAATAAGATGAAAACAAAGAAAACAATCAAGCAAGGGCTCGGCCTGGCGGCGGGCGTGTTGGCTGGCAACGCATTCGTCGTTCCGATGATCTCCGGAGGCAACGTCCCGCAAGGGATCATCGTCGGGTTCATTGCGGCAGCTCTCGTCCTTGCCGTGTTTTCGGTGATAGCCTTATGTCAGTCAGACAAGTCATGCGGAATACAGAAGGAACCGTAGCCGAAGAACACAAGTTGCAGAACCAACCCCCTCACTGACGCGCGGGGGCCGCGCGTCAGTGAGGGGCGACCATTATGTCAGGAGAAAAATTTCTGAACTGGATCAAATCACATTTTCGACGCTATCGCGAGCGCAAGCCATGGGACTTCTGTTGGAGAATCGCAATCGAAGGCACTCTTGTTGCTCTTGCGGTTTGCGTTATACTCAATTTGCTTGGTCTGGGCGAACGTGATCTCAAGATGGATTCCGCCGAACTACTGTTTATAGGAGTGATCGTTGCTCCGCTGCTCGAAACGCTCATCTTTCAGGCTTTCCCTATTTGGATAGCGCGGCTATGCAAAGCTAGTTTTTCGATACAGGTTGTTGCATCTGTCGTCCCCTTTTTTCTTGCGCATGCAATCGAAGGTATCGGAACAGGAATTGCAGCAGGATTGATTAGCGGCTTCTACTTCGCATTCACGTACGTTCACTGGCGTGAACACAGGCAATGGACTGCTTTCTGGGTAACTGCAGTCTCGCATGCAATACACAACGGAATATTAATACCGCTTGCGCTCGCGTTCGGGGAAATATGAAAGACATAACAAGTCGGATCCGGGCGACGCTTGACAGCGCGTCTGATCCGCGACGTTAATCCTTATACCATGCACATACGCTATCTAAGAATCCCGCTTGCCGCCGCATTCTTTCTGTCGCTGCTTTATTCCATCCACGGAAGCGAGCCGCCCGCTGAGTGGAAGAAAGTCGATGCGAAGCGGTTTTCATTTTTTATTCCGCCGGACATGAAACTCGTTCCGACCCGCGGATTCGACTCCTACGTTGAGAGCTACCGCGGAACGAACATCGACTTGAGCTTCGACTACGGGCCTTACCCTGATTCCCTGAACCCCTATAAGAACTTCCCTGGCTCCGTCACGAAGACACTGAAAATCGACGGCAAAGAGGCGCTACAAGTGTCATTCACCAATTCAAGCACGTCTGGATACCGTTTCGATCAGGTTATCGCAATCCACTTTCGCGACTTGGGTGACGGAGGAAACAAGCTGACGCTG
>JAEMTX010000193.1 GCA_016462055.1 Acidimicrobiia bacterium
GAACACGTAATGTTCGCTCTCACATTTTTGACCGAGGAGAATCATGACTCTCACACCATTTGATGAATTTCCGATCCATCAGGTGCCTAAGCCGATTGCGCTATCGGCGAGCACCGATCGAAACTCCTACGGGCGCTACTGGTTTGGAGCAACCCATCGTGGTGGTGAATTCCAGATCGAAATTGCGTTTGGCCGTTACAACAACCTTCAGGTTCAGGATACGTCGGTCTCAATCTCGAAGAATGGTTCACAGCATGCGTTTCATGCGTCGCGCCGCGCCTCGGCAGATCCAACTGAACTGACGATTGGTCCCGCCAAACTTGAGATCATTGAACCGTTCCGTCAGTTGCGATATTCGGTTGGTCCGAATGAAACGGGAATCACTTGCGATATGCGTTGGCGTTCGCGTGTCGGGGCACTGCTCGAAGATCACACGGTGATGACCGATGGACCTCACACGATTATTGATATGGCCCGATACATGCAGTTCGGCACCTGGGAAGGTTTTGTCGATGTCGATGGGGATCGAACTGAATTCACGCACGAAGAGGTTGTAGGTATTCGTGATCGCTCGTGGGGTGTGCGACCTGTGGGTTCACCGGCACCAGGAAGGCCTTCGAGTGGTCCGCCGAACGCATGGTTATGGTCGCCGATTCACTTCGACGATGAATGTGTCGTGGCTGGCTGGTTCCAGCGCCCGGGCGGAGTGTTCTGGCGTCCCGATGGTCATCGGATCGGCGTCATCGATCCCGTGCCGCCCACAGTCACTCTTGAAGACGATTCGGTTCGTCGATTTGATCCAGTCGGTCAACGGCTCACGTTTCAATCGGGAACGCGTTGGGTGACCCATGTAGAGATCGATCTCATGGGCGACGGGGGAGAAGCACTCGTACTCGAATTAGAACCCATCGCTCGCTTCGATATGCGGGCATTGGGTTACATGAACCCAGAGTGGGGCCATGGTGTTTGGCACGGCGAGCTTGAGGTTGGTCGTGAAGACTGGAATTTCTCCGACATCAGTCCGGAGGATTTCACTCACCAGCATGTTCACCACATTGTCCGAGCGCGACTGGGCGAAAAAGAGGGAGTTGGAATTTTCGAACAGATCATCATCGGACCTCACACGCAGTTCGGCTTCAACGACATTCTTGACGGGGCTGTCTAACCAGTGCGTTCCGACGTCACCCTCATCGGCGTTTACGACGCCGATAGTACGACATCGGGTGAAATTCGATATTGGTTTAGCGCACGTTTCGGGCGGGCTCATTGCTCGCTTTGCGAAATCACTCATGGGGTATTCCGTGAAAAGTCCGAATGGCGTGTCATTCGGGATGCGTTAGCGATTCAATTCACAACGTTCCACCGCAATGATGCTCCGGCAGATGTCGTCTCGGCTGCGTCAGGCCGATTCCCTGTCGTCGTGGCTCGCTCTGTAAGTGAAACGTTTGTGGTGCTCGGTGCTGAAGATCTCGAGTCCTTGAACGGCGACAGCAGGCGATTTCTCGCAACTCTTGAAGCAGCATGTGTGCGAATGGGCTTGGGCTCAATCCTTCTCTCCGAAGACTCTTGAGAAGTCAGGCCCGTCGGTTCGCTCAGAGAAAGGCGACGAGCATGGCAACGGCGATGAATGCTCTACCTGTCCACGCGATGGTGCGGGCCCAATTGGTTCGGATGAGTCGCGAGAGCAGCGCTGAGTCGTAACCATTCTCGAGTCGCCCGTGTAAGGGGGCACTCACGAATGCTGTTGTCCCGATTGCTACTGCTTCAAGGATCCCTCCGGTGAGCGTCATCCAAAACGGGATGGCTGGGGGTCGAGCAAAGAAGACAGCCAAAACGCAGAGTCCTTCAACGGCCATGAGGGGACCGACGATGAGAGAAATTGCTTTCGTGTGTCGCCGTTCGTACTCAACGAACGCGCTCGGGGGGACCTGGGTCATAAGCGGATAGTGCACAAGTTGAATCGTCCAAATCACTCCGAACATCCCAACTGATGCGAGAACTTGAGCGATGAGTGCTGCTTCGGCAATCGAACCGCTCATAGGACGACCTCGGCAACAACGGCGTAGTGGTCCGATGGTTGCGTTCCGTCAACACGATCGATGCCGGCAAGGAAGCAAGACTCAAACGATCCGTGGTTGCGAAGTCGCGGCGCGGTTGTGGTGATGTAGTCAAGCCGCCGATTGGGATACACCGCTTTGCGAGGAACCAGGGGATTCTCCGTGGACCATGTATCGCCTCGGGTCGTATTGCCGCATGCTTCCCACGCATCGATCAGAACGAGGGAGGGGAGGTAGGGCATTGATGCTCCAGTTGCGCGGCGGAGCTCGTCTGACCACGGGACGGCGTTGAAATCTCCGGCAATAACCGCAGGCATTGTCTGTTTGCGAGTCTCAGCGTCACCGAGGAGCTCCGCGATCTCTTTGAGGAGATGGTTCATCTGTGCAGAACGTGTCTCAGACCGATCGACGCCGTGTTCAAGATGTGTCCCGGCGGCGAGAAACGCCCCTCCATGTTCCGGCGGACGATCGACAGTTACAGCAAGTGCATGCCTCCAAGTGGGTGCGCCATTCTCGTCGACAAGGGAAACGGCACGTTGGATCTGAAGAGGCCAGCGAGAGAGGATCGCGTTGACAACCCAATAGGTCGCTTGCGGGTAGGTGTCGAAGCCGGCCAGTTCGATCGCAGTGGCGGAGTGAAAGCCCAGATGCTTGGCAAAGAGTGAGGCCTGGGTATTCCCGTTTGGTTCCACCCACGACTCTTGAAGCATGACGAGGTCGGGTTCAACAGATGTGAGTTCAGATTCGATAGCGAGTTGGCGTTTCTCCCATTCACCGATTCGGCCTTGCACATTCCACGTGAGTACTCGCACCCCTCCATCCTGACCTAATGAACCGTAAATTGTGGGATCAAGGCGATGCATTGGCGATCGTGGCAGGATTCGAACATGGCTGACCACGACTATCCGCGCCCGACACCTATTGGCGATTGGAATCGACTTCTCGAAGGGCGCGTCGCTGTTGTGACCGGCGGAGGGACTGGCATTGGCGGCGCGATTTCGCGTCTCTTTGCTCAGCATGGCGCGATTGTTGAAATCATTGACATCGACGCGACGGTTGCTGGCGAAGCAGTTGCTGATATCGAAGCGGCTGGTGGAAAAGCTCGAGCGCATATCGCGGACTGTCGCGACTGGGAGCAACTTCAGGCGGCCGCTGAAGCGATTTTCGCAGACCACGCCTATGTGCAGGTACTCGTCAACAACGTCGGCGATTTCCGACCACTTGAGCGCTTTCGTAAATCCTCACCTGAATCGTGGAAGGCGATGTATGACATCAACTTCTTTTCGACGGTTGCATCGACAAAGTGTTTCCTAGAATCGATGATCGCTGGTGGGGGTGGATCGATCGTCAATGTCCATTCGGTCGAGGGAATGCGCGGGTATCCCGGTGATCCCATCTATGGGGCAATGAAAGCAGCGAGCGCGAAATTCAGCACCGACCTTGCGCTGTCGATGGGTCGCAACGGAATTCGCGTTAACGGCATCGGGCCTGACCTGACCCAAACTCCCCAGGTCGATTACATCTCGACATCTGTCGGGTATGAGCACCTTTGGGA
>JAEMTX010000194.1 GCA_016462055.1 Acidimicrobiia bacterium
GTTCCGCTTCCCAGTCGCGGGTCTCGAGGATTTCCTTGACGTCGCGAAGAAAAGCTGCGGCGTAGGCCCCGTCGAAGGCGCGATGATCCCAGCTCATCGCGAGCATGCCAACCGAATGAATCGCTATTGATTCGCTCCCGTCGATGCCGGCGACCACGACGGGCTTGCGATGCACACCGTCGGTCGAAATAATCGCGACCTGCGGCTGATTGATGATCGGAAGCACGAGGTGACTTCCGAACGACCCGGAGTTGGAAAGCGTAAACGTTCCGCCCGTGATGTCGTCGGCCGACAGTTGTTTCGAACGAGCGCGCCCGGCGAGATCGTTAATGTCGCGAGCGATAGCGCGAAGTCGCTTGTCGTCGGCTTCGTGAATGACGGGCGCCAAAAGCCCCGTGAAATTGAGGTCAACAGCAATGGCGAGGTTCACGTAGTTGTGGACGATGAGTTCACCATCGCCAACTGAAGCATTCATATGCGGATAATTACGCAATGCATCGACAACAGCGCGTGAGATGAACGGCAGATAATTGAGACCGAAACCCTCTTCGGCCCGGAACGACTCTCGGTGTGTTCGGCGAACTCGTTCGATGTTCTCGTAATCGACTTCAACGATTGTGTAGGCGTGCGGCGAGACCTGCTTGGACATCACCATGTGTTCGCCCGTACGACGACGAATGTTGTTGAGTGGTTCGACAGTGTCGCCCGTGCCCGATCGAGGGGCGGGCGTTGCCCGACTCTGACTGGCAACCGCCACCGGAGCAGGAGCAGACGACGCCGGCGTTGTCGACGCGATACCCGAACGAATTGCGAGTTCAACGTCGGAGCGAGTGATCCGCCCGTTGGGGCCGGTGCCGGAGATTTGAGAGGTATCTAAGCCGTAATCGCTGATGAGACGACGAACGATCGGCGAAAGCACCTGACCGGCGGTTGAGACGGCAGGCGCCGCGACCGGTGCTGCAGCCACAACAGGCACAGGAGGAGGTGTTGGAGCGGCAACAGGCGCTGGGGTGGCAATGGGAGCGGGTGCCGGCTCTGGTGCTGTCTCGACAACAGGAACGACAACGGGAGCCGGTTCGGGCTCGGGTGCAGGAACTGCAGGAGCAGGAGCAGGAGCAGGAGTGCCAGCACCGTCACCGACGACTGCGATCACGGTGCCAACGTCAACGGTGTCGCCTTCGGCCACACGAATTTCAGTAAGGACTCCACCAACTGGCGAGGGAACCTCGGAATCAACTTTGTCCGTCGAGACCTCGAACAAGACCTCGTCTTCTGCAACGACGTCACCAACAGCCTTAAACCACTTGGTGATGGTGCCCTCGGTGACTGATTCACCAAGTTGCGGAAGTTGAATCTCTGCCATGGAATCCTCCGGATTCAGCCGTGAAGCGAGCGGCCGGTCAGAGCAAGGACGCTCTCACCAAACAATTCGCTCAACGTTGGGTGAGGTTGAATGAAAGCGGCGACGTCGTCGACATCGGCTTCCCAGTTCAGTGCGAGGTACGCCTGACCAAGCTGTTCGGTTACCCAAGGGCCAACCATATGAACGCCAAGCAATCGACCGCCCGTTCCGTCGGAACGCTTCTCGGCGATGACCTTCACCATTCCCTCGGTTTCGCCGAGGATGAGCGCACGACCATTACCGGAATAGCGGTGCTTACTCACGATGACATCGAAGCCCGCTTCTTTGGCGGACTTTTCGGTGTGTCCCACAAAGCTGACTTCGGGGTGGCAGTAGATGCACCACGGAACCTTTGAATAATCAAGAGGCGTCGGGTCTTCATTCAGCATGTCGCGAATGGCGAGCATGCCCTCAGCAAAACCAATGTGGGCAAGCGCCGGTGTAGCGATGAGGTCGCCCACCGCCCAAACGCCAGGCTCGCCCGTACGACAATTTTCGTCGACAACAACGTGGCCGCGATCGCTCACCGCTACGGCAGTGCCATCGAGTCCGAGGTTTTCCGAAAGCGGACGACGACCAACCGAAACGACGACCATGTCGACATCAACCGATTCGCCCTCACCGAACTTCACGGTTGTTCCGCCAGCGAACTTGGGATCGTGCCCCTGCACGGAAACGCCGGTGCGCACCGTGATGTTGCGATCTTTGAATGACTTGAGCACCACTCGAGTGACATCTTCATCGCAGCCAGGAAGAATCTGCGGAAGCGCCTCAAGAATGGTCACATCGGTACCCAAGTCGGACATCATCGATGCGAATTCGCACCCAATTGCGCCGCCACCAATAACGACTGCGGTTGCTGGCAATTTCTGAATCGAAAGCAGTTCATCAGACGTAAGAACCGTGACTCCGTCGACATCGAAACCGGGAATGGTGCGCGGCACCGAACCGGAAGCGAGGATCACATTGGTGCCATGCAGTTCGACATCACCTGAAGAACCACCAGAAACCTTGACGACGTGACCGGCGTGCAACGTGCCAATCCCGTCATAGACGGTGACCTTGCGCTTCTTAAGAAGACCGGTGAGTCCGCCAACAAGGCCGTCGATGACGCCTTGCTTGCGCTCTTGGGTGACCGAGAAGTCGAGTACTGGCTCTGACGTCGTCAGGCCAAAGGCCGCAGCGCTTTCGATCGCTCGACGAATCGAGGCCGTCTCGAGCAATTCCTTTGCGGGGATACAGCCGACATTGAGGCATGTGCCACCCATGCGGTTCTTCTCGATCAACGCAATGTTGAGCCCTGCCGATGCTCCATACAGTGCGGCGGCATAACCACCGGGACCGCCGCCAATGATGACGACGTCGAAGTTCTCGGCCATTAGGACCACCTCTATCGCGACTACGGGGAGCCTGAGCCTACCGGTACGGGCGCAACGGCTGAACCCAAATGCTCAGCCCAGTCTCAAAGGGCTAGGAATAATGAAGCAGCAGAAGCGGCGAGTATCGCCAAGCCGCAGGCGAGTGCCAAGAGGATCAGTTTCCGGGTGCTCATAAGGTTCAGAGCGTATCGGCCACAGACTCACCGCCCGACCGCCCGATCCCACAGCATCGGGAATACCCTCGGGCTGAAGTTTGTGCACCTCACCATCCCTAGACATCAGGAGTCCTCGTGAAGATCGCCATCACTGGAGCCTCAGGCCTCATCGGCCGGGCACTGACAACCTCTCTTGTCGCAGATGGCCACCAGGTCATCCCTGTTGTCCGCCGACCGAATTCGGCAACACCCGATGCAATCGAATGGAATCCGGCCGCCGGAACAATCGAGGCATCCAAGTTTGAAGGTGTCGATGGCGTCGTCCATCTCGCCGGCGCCGGCATCGGCGACAAGCGCTGGAGCGATTCTTACAAACGCGAGATTCTCGAAAGCCGCACCAAAGGGACCGAACTTCTTGCCCGCACACTCGCGTCGCTCTCCGCTCCCCCCTCAGTGATGGTTAGCGGATCAGCGATCGGATTCTACGGAGACACCGGCGACACCGCCGTCGATGAAACTGCACCGGCTGCTGATGATTTCCTCGCCAAGGTGTGCGTTGATTGGGAAGCCGCCGCCGCACCCGCCACCGAGGCCGGCATCCGCGTGCCATTCCTGCGCACCGGCATTGTTCTCACC
>JAEMTX010000195.1:0-2475 GCA_016462055.1 Acidimicrobiia bacterium
TTTCGGTATCCGTTTCGCAGGTTTCCGCGGTGACCACCACTGAATCAACTCGAACATCGGATTGGTTGGCCGCACAAATTGGCGCCGACGGCGCGGTGAATGTGGCGGGGGAGACCTCCTCAACAACCACGCAAACGATGTATGTCGCGGAAGGGCTCGCTGCGTCTGGTCAGCATCGAGACGCGCTCGCGCGAGCGATGGGCTACCTAGCGCTGCATGTCAACGACTGGGTCGTGAACGACAGCACATATACCCTCGCTCCGATCGGTTCGGACCTCCCGGGGCGACTCAGTTATCTGATTTTGTTGGTGCACACCGTCGGGGGAGACCCAGCGTCATTCGGTAGTCCCGCAACAAACCTCGTAGCGAGACTTCAAGCGTTGTACGGAGTTTCATCACCCGGATTTTACGGGGTGCAAGAACCCTATTCAGCAGTGTTTGATCAGTCACTTGTCGTGATGGCGTTGCTCTCGTTAGGGAATACACCACCAAACGCAGCTGTGCAGTGGATTGTTGATCAGCAATGCATGGGTGGTTCAAATCCGGCGGGCTCTCTTGGCGGATGGCAGGCACTCCGCGCAACTGTGGGCAGCGCTCTCGTCGACTGCGATACGCCGGATCCAATGTCGTACGCTGGTCCCGATACCAACGACACCGCCATCGCTATGCAAGCGCTCGTTGCCGCGGGACGCACAACCGAGATCAGTAGTGCTCTGACGTTCCTGCACGCGGCACAAGCAACGTCGGGAGTTAAGGCTGGCGGGTTCCCATTCATTACTGGTGGAGGCCCAGACTCAAACTCCACTGCGCTTGTTATTCAAGCCATAGTCGCTGCAGGCCAATCCCCTACAGGGGGAGCGTGGTCTATAGGTAGTTCATCGCCCGTATCAATTTTGACGACGTGGCAAGTCACGACACCAGGCCAAGATCTTGGCGCTTTCAGCTACCAAGCCGGCATGTCCCCAGACCTGATGTCGACCTACCAAGCACTCTGGGGGCTGACGCTCACCGCCTTTCCGTTTCCGGTGCTCCCTGTAGTGCTTCCTGCAGAGTCCATGCCAGATGCGCCGGCAGCAGTTCCCACATTTACAGGATGAGAATCGTTAATATCGTCACGTGACGAAATTAACGATGGGTGAGAGTGGCCGAGCAAAACCGACCAACAGATGTCGATGGTGCGGTCGACCCGTTGAACCTCGCGAAGGTCCGGGTCGGCCTCGGTCGTTTTGCCGGGCTGGTTGTCGTCAGCAGTCCTATATGGCGAGGAAGTTGGCCAAGAGCCATGGACTCGGCGACGAGGATGTGATTGTCGATCGATCGGCGATCGAGGAACTTCAAGGATTGCTCTATTGCCTCCAGGCCGCTGTTGAAGATGTTCAACGGGATCTTGCGGCATCATCCACGGCGCAGGACCTCTCAGAGGCTCTGACATGGCTCATGGAGAATGCTGAACCACTGGTTGCGGCGAGGCTTGAGCCTCGAATGGCGACCATTGTCTGATTGGCCAGCGCTTCAGGTCTGTGGTCATCCAACCAAGTAACTTTACATAACGAGGATTATCGGCAACCGAACAGGCAAAAGCCAATCAGGACTTGGACTCAGGTAAGTCCTTCCGCAACTGCCGACAGCTCGCCGCCAAGATGACCAGTGTCGTTGTATCGACGGAGGATCCATCGATCGCCGAGCACGATGAGGTGGGCGATCGATGCATTATCGGTCGCAGCAAACGCGAACGGCTTGGAACTCGTTGCATGGGCGAGAGCGGCTCCGATCGCTCCCCCGTGACTCACCGCCACGATCCGTTCTCCGGGGTGGTTGGCGTGGATTCGGGTGATTGCTCCAACGACGCGTTCTTGAAGTTCTGCGAACGATTCAGCGCCAGGAATGGCGCTCCAGTCCTGTGTCCGTTCGACCTCGAGGAAGGCTGGGTCGCGTTCGGCCACCTTCTTGCGGAAGATGCCGCCCTCCCACTCCCCCAAGTGGATCTCTCGAAGGTCGGGTTCAACGATGGCGCTCTGATCGATAGCAACAAGCAGCGGCGCTGCTGTCTGCGCGGTGCGCTGAAGGGTGGTTACGTACACGGCGGCGAGATCCACGAGTCGAAGCCGTTCACCGACCTGTGCTGCCTGCCAATGGCCGTGCGCAGTCAAGGGCGGGTCACCCTGCCCATTGACCAAGTCGAAAGGCTCTCCCTCTTTGAACGCGGCCGACTGGCCATGGCGAACGAGGAAGACTTCGGTGGCCCCAGGGGGCGCCTGAAACGGGCGTTGTCCGTACTCAACCTCTTCGTCAGCCATAAGCGGGAACGTAGCAGCGCGGACCCTCCAATGTCCTCGTTCGCTCTGCCCACACGCTCAGCGTTAGCGTGTACTCCCTATGTCACGCCGCATCGAAGTTGAACTCACAAGTACCCGAGAAGACGGAACCTGGACCTGGCGTGCTGCCGGGGCCAAGTTGCCCAAGGGGGAACTCAAC
>JAEMTX010000195.1:2485-3554 GCA_016462055.1 Acidimicrobiia bacterium
CTCAACGGTTCACTGCTGTTCGCCGGCGCCAAGGTTGGCGATGTGGTGCGTGCTGACGCCGACTTCATGATGGACGGCATTGACATCATCGCGGTGCTCGCTCCGAAGGGTGCGCGTAAAGAGCCGGAACGAATCGTCATTGTTGGCACACCGCGCCGTGACGACGAACCGCTCGTCACAACCAAACTTGCACCGAAGGGCCGTGGCGACCGCGGCGAGCGCAAGCCCCGTCGCGATGGCGAGGGCGATCGCAAAGATTCTCGTCCGCCACGCGACCGCAAGCCGCGCGTCGAGAGTGAGGGTTCACAAGACGCTCGTCGTAAGAGTGGCACTCGCACGGCACATCCGAACCGTCCCACATCGCCTGCCCCGGAAGCGAAGCCGAAGGCAAAGCGTTTACGTGCAGGACGCACCCACCGCAACGCTGCTCTCGCCGCGCTTGCTCCAGAACAGAAGCCGATTGCCGAACAGATACTCCGCGGCGGCATCCCTGCCGTTCGTCTCGCGGTCGAGAAGCAGAACGAAACAAATAAGGCCGAAGGCAAACCAGAAATCAGTTCTGCACCGCTTCTGCAACTTGCCGAGCAACTGATGCCCGCTCTTCGCTCTGCCGAATGGCTCGACAAAGCTGAAGCGGCACTGGTCGACCTTGCTGAACTCGACCTTCGTGATCTGCGTTCGGTGATCGTGGCTGCCGATGCTGGTGCGCGCGACGATGACTCCCGAGCAATTGCTGAGCAACTGAAAGCCGGTCTCACGCAGCGAGTGGAATCGGAACAATCTGCATGGCTTACGGAGATCACCGAACTTCTTGCCGGAGGTCGTGCGGTTCGTGCATTGCGAGTGAGTTCGCGTCCGCCCAAGGCAGGTTCACCTCTGCCGGCAGAACTCGCAGTGAAACTCACCGAAGCGACGGTTGCCTCCCTGACTCCAGAGACTGGACAAGATCGTTACGCAACGGTGCTTGACGCGTTGGCGTTCTCGCCTGTTCGTACGCAGGTAACACCGCTCGGGATTCCGGCGGAACCATCGCCGGTGATGTCGGCCGGGTCGGCCTCGGGTGCTGGTG
>JAEMTX010000196.1:0-1436 GCA_016462055.1 Acidimicrobiia bacterium
ACATCGACTTCGCCCGAGAGTTCACTCTCGCCAGTAGCAAAACTTCCTGTGGCAGTCGTGACGAGCCCGTCGCGAGCCACTCCATCTTCGACATAGAAGTCTCCGAGAAATGCAGCCACTTGGCCTGAGGCTGGAGTTCGATACAGCGCCACTGGATCGTCGTACTGCATCACTAAACCGTTCATCATCACTGCAATGCGATCCGCAACGGCAAGGGCCTCGTTCCGGTCGTGAGTGACGATTACTGCGGTTGCCCCTTCGGCCCGAAGTGCAGAAACAACGTCGGCACAAATCTCCGGGCGCATGGCCGCATCAAGAGCTGAGAATGGTTCGTCCATGACGATGAGTTGGGGCTGTGGTGCCATTGCGCGCGCCAGCGCGACCCGTTGTTGCTGCCCACCAGAAAGTTCGTCGACGCGTCGCCGTTCGAATCCGCTCATGCCAACGAGTTCAAGACATTCGGCGATACGAGCATTCCGACTTGGAGAACGCTCAAGCCCAAATCCAACATTGGCTGCTACATCAAGATGCGGGAATAGTGCACCTTCCTGCGGAACGTAACCAACGTGGCGGCGCTCGGGCAGGACAAATGTGGAAGCGTCGGAAACGACAGCCTCGTTGATTGAAATTTTCCCCGAGTCAGGACGTTCAAATCCGGCGATGCAACGCAGAATTGTGGTCTTGCCACTGCCCGATGGACCAACGATGACAGCAATCTGTCCTGATTCGACAGCAAAAGAAACAGAGTCAGCGACTCGGACGCCATCAAACGACTTTGTGACTGACTCCACTTTCAGCGTTGTCTTCACCGTGTCTCCCGAGTAAACGTGAGCAGCGCTGCGGGAACCGCTGCAACGAGAATCAGTACGAGAGCGTAGGGCGATGCGGCCGCGTAATCGGCAACACTCGTTCGGTTCCAGAGCTCAGTGGCCAATGTGTCCATACCCGTAGGGCGCAACAAGATGGTGGCAGGCAGTTCTTTCATGACAGTGAGAAATACCAAAGCTGCCCCCGCCATGATCCCTGGCCGCGCTAGTGGAAGGGTCATCTTTCGAAACGCAGCGAAGCGAGAGAGACCAAGCGACCGCGCTGAATCTTCAAGAGCAATCGGCGAGATCTCGACCGAGGCCCGAACTGAGCCAACGGCAAGCGACATAAAGAGAACGACATAGGCAAATATCAGCATCGGTAGACGTTGATACATCGACGGCACCAAACGAATGCCGAGGTATACAACGGCCAAGCCAATCACGATGCCAGGGAGAGCGTGAATAACAAACACGGTGCGTTCAGTTGATTGAGCCCAACGGGCTTTCACCCGAGCGGCGAGAACGGCTGCTGGAACCGCTAAGAAAATGGCACCGACGGTGGCGAGAAAAGAGACAGAAACTGTTTGGCGCATCGCTCTGAAAATTTCGCTCGAATCAATACCCGAG
>JAEMTX010000196.1:1446-3553 GCA_016462055.1 Acidimicrobiia bacterium
CCAACGTCACGACAACGACCCCGGAGAGAAGTGCCGCCGCAGGGAATCGGCTCGGGCCTAAGTCCAAACGATTGGGGGCTCGAGATACTCCTGCTCCAACTTTTGCGGCTCGGCCATCGCCGCGCATAACGAACTCCAGCCAGACGAAAATGATGGAGATCCCAACAAGAACAAGCGAGAGAATTGCGGCGCGGGTGGGATTAAACCCGGCGCGGTAGGCACCAAAAATCACCCAAGTGAAACTCTCAAAGCGCATCGTCGCTACAGCACCGAAATCGGAGAGCGCGTATAACCCGACCATCAGGGCACCTGCAGTCGCCGCTGGGCGAATCTGACGAAGCGTGAGCCGAAACGCGACGTGACTGGAACTGAGCCCTAGCGAACGAGCGACGTCTTCTTGCCGGGCGTCGATGCGTCGAAGTGACGCGGCTACGGGGAGAAAAACAAAGGGGAATGAAATTGACGTGAGAACCAGTACTGCACCCCAGAAACCCGCGAGCGAGGGAACCCATGAGATCCACGCGTACGCAGCGACATAGGAGGGCATCGCCAACGGGAGCACGAGAGCAACTGCGAAGATGCGATGGCCCGGGAGATTTGTACGAACAACAAAAAATGCCGAGCAAACCCCCACCACCAAACTGAGAGCCGTCACAACGAATGCAAGCGAAAGCGATCGCAGAACGAGATCAAAGGTGCGTCGCTGCCAGATCTCTTCAACAACGTTGCCTAGGCCACGAGATGACGCCTGAACCAAGAGGTAGAGGAGCGGCAGCGCGGCAATTGTCGCCGCAAGTACGGCGACAACGGCCACGACGGGTGAAACCCCAAGCGGCTTCGAGGCTCGACGACGAAATACCGATGTTCGGTCTGGAAACGCTTCCTTCGTCATCATCACTTCGTCAGTAGCCCAACCTTTTGAAGTAGCTCTTGGGTTTGCTCAAGCGATGCCAGAACAGACAAGTCAATCGCCGGAGATTGGAGCGAAGCCAGGGTCGGCTGCGTTGGGTCAGCAGCAGTGACGCCGCTCACGAGGGCAAACTCGAAGGTCTTGTCTGCGAAGTACTGCTGAGCTGTTGGGCTGAGGAGAAACTCAACGAATTTCTGCGCGCTGGTCTTGTGTTTTGACGACGAGAGAATGCCAACACCCGCCACGTTCACGAGACCTCCGGGATCACCATTGCCGATGTACTGGTTCGAAATCCTGACGTTCTCGGCACCCTTGACCTTGATCCGCTCGTTCAGGTAATAGTGATTTACCAAGCCGAGTTGCACTTCGCCTTTCGCGATGCCATCCAGCACAGCGCCATTCTTTTCATAGGCCTTGGGTTGATTTGCGGCAAAGGCTCGAAGCCATTCTTCGGCACCATCTTCACCCCGCAGAACGCGCAAACCAGTCACGAACGACTGCCATGAAGCATTGGTCGGCGCATAGCCAATCTGTCCCTTCCACTTCGGATCCAGCAGATCGTCGATCGAGGTCGGTGGGTTCGTGACCTTGACGTTGTCGTACGCAATGACACGAACACGGCCCGAGACCCCAACCCACGTTCCGTTTGTGGCAGCAAACTTGGAAGGAACCTGATCAAGAATCGAAGAGGGAAGTTTGCTCAAGCGCCCAGCAGCCGAGACCGCTCCTAGAGCCCCCGCGTCTTGAGAGAAAAACACATCAGCAGGCGATGCACTGCCTTCGGTAATGATCTGCGCTCCAAGTTCGCCGCTATCGCCATAACGGGCCTCGATCGCGATTCCGGTCTCGGCGGTGAACATCTCATAGAGAGGCGCAACCAGCGATTCGCTTCGGCCTGAATAGACCGTCAACGGTCCTGCCTCATTAGAAGAAGATGACGATCCACATGCTCCGGCGATGAGTCCAAGTACAAGAGCAACTGCGCCCACCACGAACAAACGACCCCGACGAGACCGAATCGACGATGCTTCAGTCGCAGCGGTTTTCATGGTGACCCCCAGAAGGTAGAAGATGTTAGGTATGCCTTACATCCTCCATGTTAGGCACACCTAACGGATCTGACAAGTCGTCAGAAACTCTCCTCTCAGCACTTCTCGAGCGGCGCCCAGGCCAGCAGGAGCCGCTTTTCCCCAAATC
>JAEMTX010000197.1 GCA_016462055.1 Acidimicrobiia bacterium
ATCGCCCCGCGCCAGCACCAACCCAGGTACAACAAACCGACAGCTGCAGGAAGATTGACCGCTGTTGCAGCAGCGATGAGCGCTACCGCCAACTTCTTCTTATCTCGCTGCGCTGCGGCAAGACCGAGCGCAAGGAAACCAAACATCAGCGCATCGTTATGAGCTCCGCCGATGATGTGCAGAATCATGATCGGATTGCCAATGCCGATGGCGATTGCGACGGCGGCGGAAAGACCATTGCCAACCGCAATCAACCCGATGCCGATTGCCGCCATGACGACGGCAATCCACACGATGACTCGATAGACGTTGATCGCCGCGACTTGGTCATGACCACCGATTTCAACCGCCGATCGGGCCGCAATCACCGCTACTGGTCCGTACGGCGCCGGCGCGGAGCGCCACACCGGATCAGCACCACTCGTGAAATCATTGCGGCCAAGTTCGACAGGCCCCACCGAACTTGGATCAATACCGCGGCTCGCCATCTCGCCTTGGGCAACGTAGCTATAGACATCGTTCGAAAGAAGCGGCGGACCAAGAGAAACCGGAATCGCCCACAGCGCAATGACAGCGCCAACCACAACAACGGCCCGACGCGGATCGGCGATACGGCCGGCGCGATAAACAAGACCAAGCCACCCAAGACCTAGAAGGATTAAGCCGAGAAGGAACCACATCGTTGATTGAGTGCTGGTACCCGGTTGGGCGATTCCGGGTATCGACAATCGCCAGCTTGGAACGGCCAGACGCCATCGTGGAGCAGACGCCGCAATTACCGTGGCTCCCATTACTCCGCTTAGTGCGCCTAGTGCGGTCTGCCACCAACGAGAGCCAGCAGCGACAGCCGGCTGCCAATGGGACTCATCTCGCTCTTGGCGAAGCGCTTCATCAGACGGGCCAAGAAGGATGGCCCGGCCACGCTCTAAGAGGCGGCGCAGTTCTGGCGAGGTCGCGACCGCGGTACGGGCACGTTCCAAGGTTGAAGGCACAAAATGAGGCTAGTGGCGCGCTGTGCCTTGGAATGGTCTACCCAAAATTGGCACCGATTGCCTACGGAGCATCAAGCCTTGGGAGCACCAACGACATGCTGTCAGGACAAACCTGCCGACCCTCTAGCCAATCACGCAGATCACCGATCGGTACCCACACTGCTTCGACGATTTCATTATCGGAAAAGTCAAACGGCCCTTCGCAACGTGCCTGATAGATGCGCGCCACTTCACGAACATCGTCGTCTTCGTAGGATCCCTCACCTAGATAGGCAAGTTCCGCCGAGACACCTAGCTCTTCAATGAGTTCACGCACCGCCGCCAATTCCCAGGCCTCGCCCGCGGCAACAACGCCGCTCACAGCGATATCCCACACGTCAGGCCAAAGATCTTTCCAAGCCGCTCGTCGGTGAATCAACAATTCGTCGACGTCATTGCGCACAACGATGAATACCGAACGGTGGAGAAGATTTTCACGACGCATTTCAGCGCGAGTCACTTCGCCAACAACCATCCCCATCGCGTCGAGTTCATCAACCAGTTCCTCATCCACGGCGTCATCGGCCATCAGAGGGCTGCCGCTCGTTCACAAGCCTCAGAAAAAGTCACGCCTTCATCGAAGAGTGCCCGAAGTTGCACCACATGACGCGGGCGATTCATTCCCAGCACACCCGTGAGTCGGTCTCCATCGCCATAAAGAGCCACGAATCGAAATTCCGCTGTGGTGCCGTGCACGATCCGACATTCATCGGTTGGCATTGGTCGACCCGCAAGTTGAATCTTTCGATCGTATTGATCACTCCAGAACCAAGGGATTGGATCAAATACCGCAGGCGTTTCTCCGCTCGCTTCTGCCAAGAGCCGCCGAGCAGCAGCCTCTCCCCCAGCGATTGCGGTCTCCCAATGTTCGACACGAAGCACGCGTCCGAACCGCTCGCTGGGATAACGAGCAATATCTCCAGCGGCCACGACACCAGGGGCGGCCAGCAGCGTGTTGTCACACACAACGCCATCATCGAGCGCGATTCCAGAGCTTTCGAGCCACTGGGTATTGACGGTGACGCCAATTCCGACGACGACAACTTCGGCCTCGACGACGGTTCCATCGCTCAGAACAACAGCTCGAACGCGTTCAACTCCATCGACTGAGCTTGTTTCAATCTGTAAGACGCCGGTACCGAGCCTGAGGTCAACACCGTTTTCGATATGCACCTGCGCACAGACTTGACCCATCTCGGTGCCGATGACGCGTTCAAGGGGCAGTGGCAAAGCTTCAACCAGCGTGACGTCAAGGCCGCGCTTGCGGCAACTTGATGCAACCTCGGCACCGATGAATCCTGCGCCAATGACCACAACACGTGATGGTCCTGCATCGAGTTCTGCTCGCAACGCAAGGCTGTCGGCCAATGTGCGCACGACATGCACACCCGCGATTCCTGCCGTATCAGGCAACCGGCGTGCAGACGCCCCACTCGCAATGACTAAGGAGTCGAACGACGAGGTTTCCACCGCTCCGGTCGGACCCTCAAGAATGATCTGGCGAGATGAAAGGTCCAGTGCTTTCGCTCGAGTTCCCAGACGAAAATCGAGGTTCAGATCTTCCTTCCCCGCCGGAAGAAAAATCTTCTCTGGTTCCCATTCTCCGGTGAGGATCTGTTTCGAAAGCGGAGGACGGTCGTAAGGCCGCTCAGGATCGGCGTCGACAACAACAATCGGGCCGAGCTGACCCTGAAGACGCAGAGTTCGGGCCGCATTAATACCGGCGAGCGACGCGCCAACGATGACGGTGGTGGTAGTCATGACACAACAGTTGAGAGCTCAGGCGCATTGCGCGCCTAAACGAGACTCAGTCCTCAGCGATCGAAATCGCCTGCTTCGGGCACCGCTGCACCGACTCTTCCATCTTGGCCCGCATTGATTCAGGCGGATTCTCGTCGAGCACATAAAGGAAATCGTCGTCACGGACCTCGAAGATTTCCGGCGCGATGCCCATGCAGACGGCGTTGCTTTCACACAGATCGAAATCGACCACGATTCGCATGACGGTCCCCTTCTCGGAGTATTGGGTGACTTGGTTGCTCGGGGGCTGAAACCTCCGAGGTGACATCTTGCCTCATCTGCCGCTGCCGGGGTGACGAAGGGTCGGGTGACGTGGCAGATTGGTGCCATGACCGAAATTGCGCCCCTTGCCGGGGTCCGGATTATCGAAGCTTCGATGCTCGGACCCGCAGCCGTCACCACCAATCTCGCCGAACTCGGCGCCGATGTCATCAAGGTCGAAGCCCCTGGTGGCGATTACGGCCGCCAGATGACCTGGCCCATCGTCGAAGACACCTCGTTGCTCTTTCTCCATTGCAACCGCGGGAAACGATCCATCGTTCTTGATCTTCGAACCGAGGAGGGCGTCCAGGCATTCAAGGAACTCGCCGCCGATGCCGACGTCGTCGTCGAAGCGATGCGTCCCGGTGCGCTCGCTCGTCGGGGTCTCGGCTACGAAGATCTCAAAGCGATCAACCCCAAGATCGTCTTCATGACAATCAGTGGCTACGGAATGACTGG
>JAEMTX010000198.1 GCA_016462055.1 Acidimicrobiia bacterium
CGCGCTATGCCCGCATCATTGAAGAGCACGCACTGTTGCGTCGCCTTATTGGTGTCGCCAGTGAAATCGCCGAGATGTCCTATGGCCTGCCCGAAGACGTCACCAAGACCGTCGACCAGGCCGAAACCATGGTGTTCGAAGTTGCGCAACGTCGTGCCACCGACTCGCTGGCGTCATTGTCCGATCTTCTTGGCACCAACCTTGATCATCTCGAAGATGTCGTAAGTCGAGGCGAGACAATCACTGGCATGCCTACTGGTTTTCTCGATCTCGATGATCTGCTTTCCGGCCTGCAACCCAACGCGCTCTATGTCGTTGGTGCGCGCCCATCAATGGGAAAGACCGCGCTTGCTCTTGGCATGGCGTGCAACGCCGCAATCGAGTCGCATCGTCCGGTGTTGTTGTTCTCGCTCGAAATGGGCCAGCTTGAGCTCACGCAACGTTTGTTGTGTGCCGAAGCACGTGTCGATTCGCGCAAAGTGCGTACCGGCCAACTCACTGAATCCGATTGGGGCAAAATCGCGCACGCCACAGGGCGTCTTGCCGATGCGCCCATTTGGATCGACGACAATCCCAACGTCACCATCATGGAAATTCGCGCCAAGGCGCGGCGTTTGCGCAGCCGTCTCGGCGATCTCGGCCTGATCGTGGTCGACTACTTGCAACTCATGAGTGGTCGCTCGAACGCCGAAAACCGCCAGGTGGAAATTTCCGAAATTTCCCGAGGTCTAAAAATTCTCGCTCGTGAACTCGAGTGCCCAGTTGTGGCGCTATCGCAGCTTTCACGACAACTCGAAATGCGGGCCGATAAGCGACCGATGCTGGCCGACCTTCGTGAATCGGGCGCAATCGAACAGGACGCCGACGTCGTCATGTTCATTTACCGAGACGACGTCTACAACCTCGACTCACCCGATCGCGGAACCGCGGAAATCCTCATCAGCAAACACCGAAACGGGCCCACTGGCATGGTGCGCCTTGCGTTCCTCGACCACTACACAAAGTTCGCCAACATGGCGCGAGGCACCTGAGTCATTCGTGGCACGGTCTTCATGTCGGTTGCGTGATCAAGCAGCGTGAAGCAGTGGGTCTGAGACGCCGTCGTCACTGTCGGGCGTTGTTGAACCATCATCCTCGGGCTCAGCTTCGTTTTCTTGACCATCGTCGCGACGCCATACGAGATAGAGCAAGGAACCCAGCGCGATCGGAAGAGCGAAGGTAAAGGCTCGATAGACAATGACCGCTGAGAGAGCGATTGACGGGTCGACGCCGGCGGTGATGAGCCCAGCAGCAATCGCGCCATCGAGCACTCCCACTCCGCCTGGAGTCGGAATGAATGAGGTTGCGACTCGGGCCAGTAGATAGGCGCGAAGAATATCGATCGTCGAGATCGCTGCCGGTGAGAGATCGTCGACGACGATGACCAAGATGAGCGCACCAAAGAGGGTCGAAAATGCCCCGGCGCCGATGAGGCGTGGCGCACGTTCGCGAACGAGGAGGTTCGCGCCCGAACGGAACCGATGAATCGATGCCCGGAACCGTGCCCGCCGGAAGGCTCCTTCAGTGCGGCTCGTTCGCGTGACGAGGTTTTCCGCAAAGTGAAGAACGGCTTGACTCATGCGAGAGTCGCTGCTGAGAATCACCCAGATACAGCCTGAAAGGATGAGAGCAATCGCTGCGCCACCGAGTTCGACGAAATCGATCGCGGTCATTCCGCGCAGCACCATTGACGAACAAATTACAACTACGAGACAGACCCACCGACCGATGGCAAACGCTTGGCCACTTGCGAACACCGTGAGCGCAGCCTGGTCCGATCCATGGCCGAGGCGGCGGCAAATCTTCACCCGGGCTGCAATTCCGACGACCGATCCCCCGGGGAGACCGTTAGCAGCAGCAAGGTTGACCTGATCAAGCACGACTCCATGACGGAACTTGAGGTGTGCGTGAGTGAGTCGGTAGACCAGACCACGCGAGACCAGCATCGTGAGCCAACATGCCGCCACGAGCGCAAGGGCGGGAAGAGTGAGCGAGCTGATCTGCGTGAGGGACGCGCTCATCAAGTCGCGAAGTCTGAATCCCGTAAATCCGAGTGCGATCACGACGGCAATCGTGCCAATGGTCCGCAACCATCTCTGGAACGAAGAATTTTTCCATTGGGTTGCGAAGGTGTTTCTCTCCACCGTCTGATGCGGCATGCGCATCAACGGAGGAACGGCGGCCGGGTTCGGTCTGTTGACCGACCTTCTGGTCACAGGTCCGACGGTATAGGGGTGATTTCATTAGGGATAGGTCATTGAGCGTGTGTTGGTCGCGAAATCATTCTCTGCTCATGGAGTCGTTACCTCAGCGTCACTCTCGGCTCAGCCTTAGGATTGTGAGATGAAACTGGGCGATGAAGTAACTGTGCATATGAACGCCACGCCGCAACAGGTGTGGGCGCTGGTCAGCGACGTCACACAGATCGGTCGCTACAGCCCGGAAACCTTTGAAGGCGAGTGGCTCGACGGAGCAACCGGCCCAGCGGTTGGCGTTCGGTTCCGTGGTCACGTGAAGCGCAATCAAAAAGGTCCGACCTATTGGTCGAAGTGTTTTGTTACTGCGTGCGAACCCGGCAAAGAGTTTTCCTTTGGTGTTGGTGAACCAGGGAAGGCCGCCATCAATTGGGGCTATCGGTTGGCCCCCGGCGCGACTGGTGGCACCGATGTCACGGAATTTTTTGAACTCGCTCCAAAACTTCCGATGAAGATCTATTGGACGCTGTTGGGTTGGAGTCGTGGCAAGACCAACCGCAACGGCATGCAAACCACACTTGAGCGCATCAAAAAGGTCGCAGAAACTGACGCTGCAACAACGGAAGGGTCACGCCATGGCGAGTGACTTTCAGATGAAGGCAATGAACAAGGTGCACGGCGCGACGCTGAAGTTGAGTGGCGGTCGCCTTGGTTGGCACATGTATGGAATGCCCGTCGTGGAACTCACCACCATCGGCCGTAAGTCAGGACAACCGCGTACCTCGTTGTTGACCTCGCCGGTGCAGAACGACGACGCATTCGTGATCGTCGCCTCTCGCGGTGGCGACGACATCAACCCGGCCTGGTTCCTGAATCTCAAATCGAACCCTGATGTCAGGGTGAAGTCGGGGCGAAAACCGGCAGTGAACATGCGAGCGCGTATCGCTGACGGTGCGGAACGCGACGAGCTCTGGAAGCGCATCATGGACTACAAATCGCACTACGGCGGCTACCAGAAGAAGACCGAACGATTGATTCCTTTGGTGGTTCTCGAACCAATTCAGTGAATTCGCGACATTCGTGAATCTCAACTTGAAATCGCTACAAATGACGTTTGCGAATCGCTTCGATGCGTTGAGGCCCTTGGGATCGCGTGGTTTCTAAGGGTTTCTTGGCAGTAGGGCATTTTGCATGCCAAACGAACCCAATAGCAACGCGATAGGGCATTGGCTTGCATTTGTGGTTAGCGTTCTTCTTCACATCGCTGTTCAAACGGAACGCGATGAAATGAAAAGTTGAGAAATGACTA
>JAEMTX010000199.1 GCA_016462055.1 Acidimicrobiia bacterium
GTCGCAATCATTGCGGCGGAGCATGCTCGCTTACTTGCTGAATCAGTCGGTGAACGTCGTGCCATGTTGATGATGCGCAAGCATCTTGGGTGGTATCTCACTGGGTACGCCGTTGGTTCTGTGGCCCGTCGCAAACTCACATTGGTTGCCTCGTTTGCGGAACTCGACGATCAGCTCGCCGCGCTTGATCATTCACTCACCGTCGATGCAGTAACGGCCGCTCGCCCACGCGGCACGCAAACCGGCCCGCACTCAGTCATCATCCCCGACGGCTGGCTTGATGCCGAAGCCACGGCCCCACCCGATGCGCTTGCCGATGCGTCGGTAAGCGGTGGATGAAACTGTGACCATGAAACTTGTATTGGCTTCCGCCTCGCCCCGCCGCCATGAACTCCTCGCCGATCTCGGGTTGTCCTTTGCGGTGCGTCCGGCCGATATCGACGAATCAGTGCACTCCGGAGAAGCTGGTGCCGACTATGTGCGGCGACTGGCACGCGAAAAGGCAGCAGCGGTTGCAGGTGCCGGCGAACTCGTAATAGCCGCCGACACCACCGTTGATCTCGATGGTGAATTACTTGGCAAACCTTTTGACGAAGACGATGCGCGCGCCCTCATGCGCAAACTCTCCGATTCTGTGCACTACGTGCACACTGGCGTTTGTGCGTTGTTGATCGAGGCCGACGGCACTCGCCGAGAAGAGTCAACCGTTGTAACCACCGCCGTGACCTTCGCCCCCGTGCCCGACGCCTGGATCGACTGGTACATCGCCACCGGCGAACCTTTCGATAAAGCCGGCGGTTATGGAATGCAGGGTTCGGCAGCGATTTTCGTGCATCGAATCGATGGCAGTCCCACAAACGTCATTGGGCTACCCCTCGATGCAACCGCGTCACTCGTCGCCCAACTGGGCTACGACATCTTCAGCTTCTCAAGTTAACGAGGCGCCGGCGCGACTAACTCGACGGCATTGCCATCGGGATCACGCAACTGCAGCGACGGCTTGCCGAGTTCGTCGACAACCGCGGGAACTTCGAGTCCCAGTTCACGAAGATGAGCGGCCCATGCTTCGAGCGTCGGACCATCGGCCACCGCGAACGCCAGATGATCGATCGGTGAATGGGCAACATCGGGTTCGCCTGATGACACCACGATGACAAGGCGAGCCTCACGATGGCGAAGCGCGACCACATCGCCGTGTTCCGACATCACATCCATACCAAGCGCCGTGCAGTACCAATCAACCGACGCGCGCACATCGCGCGCGTTCAACTGCAAATGGCTGAATCCAAGGACCGGTGAACTCATCTGTGATGCTTCTCCCACCGGACTATCTCTTTCGCACGACCGACGCAAGCGTCTCGGTCTTTGAATAGACGGGTTGCGCTGTCTGGGAGCCGCTGCCGACCGGCCACGCCGGAGCCCTAAACACACCAATCGTTGCTGCTTGCGCGCAATCGCCAGTTGGCCTGCACACCATCTTGTTTGATAATCCCGAATAGCCATCGACAGATTGCATTGCCGCGACAAGGCTGCGACGCGGAATCAACAGGGAACCATCATCAGCTTCCACCGAAGTGCGTTGGATGGCATCGAAGATCAGATTCGCGGCATCAAACGCCGACGTGTTCCAGACCGACAGCGGCGCCTGACCAAATTTCGACCGGTACGCGCTCTTGTATTCGTCGCGATAGAACGGCTGCTTTTCCAATGCCGTCACGTCGGGCCCAGACCCGTAGGCATTGACTCCTGTTGCCGCTGGGAGAACTCCAGCGAGAATGCAGCCGTCACTCGTAATGACCGGAAGTTCCCTGACCCCTGGGTTCGCAGCGATTGCATCCATCAAGTTCTCACATACCGGAGAATTCACCGGCATATAAATGCCATCAAAACCACCTGCAGAGATCGCAGCGGCTGTTGCGGCGTAGTCGCTTCCTTCTTTTGATTCAAACATCTGCGTTTTCGTCACGCCATAGGAACCGATTTTCGTCTCGAAAACGTTTGAGAGTTCCTCGGAATAGACCGAACCGTCGCTCACGATCGCGATGCTATTGAGACCAAGCTGCCCACCAACAAAACCCGCAACAACCGACCCTTGAATCAAATCATTGGGAGCAGTGCGGAAATAGGTGCTGTCGGGTTCGGGGTCGGCAGTGAGAACTGGTGCGGTGTTCTGGCCCGAGACCATCAATACTCCCGCCTCGGAAAAGAGGGGAATCGCCGCTTTCGCTGCACCCGAACAGGTCGTGCCGACGACCGCAACAAGAGACTCGTCATTGAGGAGCTGACCAGCGCCCGATCGCCCTCCGTCCGGTGAGCATTTGTCGTCAACTTCATAGAGGGCAATCTCATGACCGAGTAGCTGGCCGTCTTCACCGTCGAATTTTCCGTCCAAATAGTCAATCGCCAATTGGAACCCTCGTAGATCGTCAAGCCCAGCCGCACCGTCGTCTTTTCCGATTCTTAGAAGTGCTGCGAGTTGTATCGGATCCCCTGGATTCACTCGAACACAACTCGTCGGGTCGTCCGAGCATGTATTTGATGAAACCTTTGTGGCTTGACCCGGACCAACCCATGGCAGGTAGACACCCGCCTGAACCTCAGTTGCCATCGTTCGCACCGGTCCGGCATCAACCACAAACGGTCCACGAAATGGAGCTGAAATTCCAACCACAAGTGCGAGGTCAAGCGCAACAATCACAATGATGCCAATCGCTACATAGACGGTATTTCCACCAGAACGAAGTGCAACAAAGAGCGCGTTGATGATCAGAGCGAAACCAGCGATAACGCTAAGTAGAAGAAGTTCGATTGGCATTTCGCTGTCGGCGATAGTCAAAAGTTCGCTTCGGACATCGGTGAGGTCTGCCATTGATTGCTCAATAGCGTTTGCAGTCGCCGAGGCCACATACGGTCGACTGGCAATAGTGAACGCTATCGATTGCAGTTCCCGCAGAGACTCGAACCCGGGAGAGGTCTGCGCGTTAACGGCACTTTCAGCACCGAATGCTTTGAAATCCGAGTTCTCGGAGTCGGTGAGATAAACGCCGAGCCGCTGCTGTACGAGCGCAGTATCGACGGCAGGGAGAGCCTCGGTTGCCCAAGCAAGACGGCTTGCCGCCGCCGCTTCTTTGCCAACAAGGCTTTGCGCTTGACGAAGGGTTGCGTATTCCGAGTTGATCAAGAAGCCCGTAAGGATTGCGAAGAGACTTCCGAGGGCAGTCATATACGCGGCTGCTGCCAGGCCGGTGCGCTCGCGGTGATCTCCTGTCCTGGAATGCAGGAACAGATAGGACGAGGCCGAAACTGATCCGACGATCAACAGTGCAAGAAAGAGGATCGCCCATACCGGTAGCGAGGTCAGCCAACTCATGATGCAAACTCTTTCATGTCGATGAGCCCTAGTGCCGGAAGTGACGTTCGCTGGTGAAGACCATGGCGAGCCCAGCGGCGTTTGCCGCGGCAATCACTTCTTCATCGCGAATTGAACCACCGGGCTGGATCACAC
>JAEMTX010000031.1:0-10409 GCA_016462055.1 Acidimicrobiia bacterium
GTCCATGCCTCACGGGCGACCCCAATGACCGGAATCCCGAGGCGGCCTCGGCATTCGAGGCGGTAAATCGCAGGGAAGAGTTTCTTCTTGGCGAGATCTCCGGAGGCACCAAACATGACGAGAAGGTCTGAGATGGGCGCATCGGTCAACGATTGCAGCGGCATGGGGTCTCCCTAACGAAGCGGTGGGGGACCCTCAAACTACTCAGTGCCGGCCGAGGAGAGCGGTGACGTTGCAGCAAAGGTGTGGCTGAAGTCATAGATCCCGCGGGATTGGACTCTGATCTTTCTGACGTGGATGTGAACAGACGCGAGTTCTTCTTTCCGTCCTCGTGGTGCAGCCATAGGATCGTCAACGGTGTCCACCGGGACACCTGGAGGTGGTGCGAAGTGCACGTCGTCGTTGTTGGATGCGGCCGAGTCGGGTCTGGTCTTGCCGCCACGTTGGTTGAGCAAGGTCACACGGTTTCGGTGATCGATCGAAAGGCAACGGCGTTCCGCCGACTGCCCGAGAATTTCAGCGGAGACACCATCGTTGGCGTGGGTTTCGATCGCACACGTCTTCGTGCTGCTGGTATCGAACGAGCTGATGCACTCGCCGCTGTAACGAATGGCGACAACTCCAACATTCTTATCGCACGCACTGCGCGTGAGTTCTTCCACGTCGATCGCGTTGTCGCTCGCATTTACGATCAGCGCCGCGCCGCGATTTACGAACGTCTTGGTATCTCAACGGTCGCAACTGTGCAGTGGGCGATCGAACGAGTACTTCGTCGCATCCAGCCCGACACTGACGGTGTCGAGTGGGTTGACCCCAGTGCTCGGGTCTGTCTCGTGGAACGCGTCGTTCCTATCTCTTGGGCGGGCCGTCCGCTCGTTGATCTTGAAGCCGAAGGTCGCTCGCGAGTTGTAGCTCTCACCCGACTTGGAGTTGCACAACTCATCAGTTCTGCGCTTCTTGCCCAAGAGGGCGACATCGTCTGGGTTGCCGTTGATGGTGATCACATTGGAGATTTCGATCGACATCTTGCGTCGGCACCGAGTCAAGGAGGACTTCACTGATGCGCGTTGTCATTGCAGGTGGCGGAAACGTTGGAACGTACATTGCCACTGAACTCCAGCAAGCAGGTCACGAAGTTCTTATTGTCGAAGTAGATCCCGCTCGTGTTGCTCAGGCGCAGGCCGACGGCGAACCCGCAGGCGTCAAGTGGCTCGTTGTCGACGGCTGTGAGGTCTCTGAATTCGCAAAGGCTGAACCCGATCGCGCCGATGTCGTCGTTGCCGTAACTGGCGACGATGAAGACAACCTCGTGATCTCGCTCCTCGCTAAGCAGGAATTCAGCGTGCCGCGCGTTGTGGCTCGAGTGAATAACCCTTCGAATGAATGGATGTTCAACGCGAGTTGGGGCGTCGATGTTTCTGTTTCAACCCCACACATGCTCACTGCACTCGTCGAAGAGGCAGTCACCGTTGGTTCGCTCGTTCGCATTATGAGCTTCGAGAACGATTCAGCGAGACTTTCCGAGATCCGACTCGCTGATAGTTCGCCAGCGAATGGCGTAATGATCGAAAATCTTGGCCTTCCCCGTGAGGCAGCAATCGTGGCCATCGTTCGTGACAGCAAGGTCGTCTTCCCGCATAGCGACGTCACGTTGGGTGCGGGTGACGAGGTCATGGTTCTGGCCATGGCGGAATGCGAAGATGCCGTTCGTAAGATTCTCGTTGGCTAAATCCCTGCGTTGCATGGTCAGTTCGTCCTGACCATGCAACGGTCGCCTTTTGCGGCAATACTGTCGATTCAGTGAGGGGAGTATCCCATCGCAGCGGTGTCGTCATCACGGCGCAAAGGCTTTTGAGCCTGAGCTCCCGGTGCCGCTGGTTCGTCTGAGTCCGAAACGGCCCGGGTGAGCGGGAGAGACCTCCGGTCGGTGAACCAATCTCGGTTCCCCAATCGTCCATGTGACATGACCGGAGTTTCTTGATGATCCCTGACACGACCCAACAGCAACACGATGACTGGTGCGCGCTTCCCAGCGACGAAGTTGTTCAGCGCCTCGCGATCAATGCCAGCACGGGGCTCTCTCATGCAGAAGTTGCCGATCGGCGCGCTCTTCATGGATCCAACCGGCTCACTGAACCACCTCGTCGCTCAAAGTTGCTGGTGTTCATCGATCAGTTCCGTGCCGGAATTGTTTATGTTTTGGCCGGAGCTGGCCTGATCGCCGGCTTGTTGGGCGACATCAAAGATCTCGTCATCATCTTCGTGGTTCTACTGATCAACGCCATCATGGGCTTTGCCCAAGAGGCGAAGGCATCGAATGCACTGGCAGCGCTTGAGCGCATGCTTGTCACCCAGGTTCGGGTGCGTCGCAACGGCGCCACCGACGAAGTGGCGATCGATGAACTCGTTCCGGGTGACATCGTCTTGCTTGAGGCCGGCGATCGAGTACCGGCCGACGGCCGATTGCTGCTCGCAGCAAATTTGTCAGTCGACGAATCGAGCCTGACGGGTGAATCCGTTCCGGTTGATAAGCGCGCCGACGCGCTCACATCAGCCGGTTCGCCGATCGGCGATCGCCTTGGCATGGTGTTTATGAACACCACAGTGAGTCGTGGCCGAGCCGAAGTTGTTGTGACTAGCACTGGCATGGCCACCGAAATGGGCAAGGTCGCCGAGATGCTTGTCTCCGCGAAACCATCCAAGACCCCGCTTGAACGTCAACTCGATTCGCTAAGTAAAACTCTCGCGATGATCGCCGGAGCGGCGGCCTTCATCGTGTTTGTTATCCAATGGATCATTGAACAGAATTTCAAAGATGCCCTTCTTGGTGCCGTAGCCCTCGCGGTTGCAGCCATTCCTGAAGGTCTTCCTGCCGTCGTTACGGTCACATTGGCAATTGGTATCTCGAAGATGGCAAAAGAGAACGCCATCGTGAAGCGTTTGCACTCAGTCGAGACACTTGGATCAACATCGGTTATATGTTCTGACAAAACCGGCACACTCACGCTGAATCAGATGACCGCCCGCGAAGCGTTTCGTGGCGGCGAGGTCTGGTTGGTAGATGGAGGGGGATACGGCACCGAAGGAACCATCACCTCTTCGGGTGGTCGTGTTGTCGCTCCGGAATTTTCCACTGATGCACTTTTGCCGGCAGCGTTGTGTTCCGACGCCGTTCTTGTGCCCCATGCAATCGATGGGCCGGGAATCATCGGTGATCCAACCGAAGCAGCACTTGTTGTAATGGCAGCAAAGGCTGGGCTCGATGCGCCAACGGAACGCGCGCTCCGCCCGCGTCTCGCCGAGGTGCCATTCGATTCGGCCACCAAGTTCATGGCCACGTTCCACCTAGCCGATCCAAACTCGCCGAACGGCGATGTACTGATCTGCGTAAAGGGCGCACCCGATGTTGTCCTTGGAATGTCGACCACCTTCTCTGAACCCGATGGTTCGGAACAAGCGCTCGACGCCGCAGCGCGAGGATTCCGTCGCTCCGATAACGACAAGATCGCCTCCCAAGGCATGCGGGTTCTTGCTCTCGCCACACGCCGTGTTCCCGCTTCGCAGATCATCGACGCCAACGGCTCTGTGACCAATCCTGAAAGCTGGATCAGCGACCTTCGGCTCGAACTTCTTGTTGGCATTGTCGACCCGGCTCGAACCGAAGCCCGCGACGCGATTGCGTTGTGCCATCGTGCTGGAATCGACGTCAAGATGATCACTGGCGATCACGCGGTGACGGCCGCTGCTATCGCTGCTCAGTTGGGCATTCAGGGCGAGGTTGTCACCGGCGACGATCTCGACGCGATGTCTGACGAGGAATTGTCGGCTCGGATTGGTGCCATCGCGGTATGCGCCCGCGTATCCCCAGAGCACAAGGTGCGAGTTGTCGAAGCACTCCGTTCGAACGGCGAGATTGTCGCAATGACCGGAGACGGCGTGAACGACGCCGCTGCCTTGCGACGCGCCGATATCGGCGTAGCGATGGGCATCACCGGAACGGAAGTCACCAAAGAAGCCGGCGACATGATTCTCGCCGACGACAATTTCGCCACAATTGTTGAAGCCGTGCGTGGCGGCCGAGCCGTCTACGACAACATCCTCAAGTTTGTTCGATTCCAAGTAGCGACCGCGTTCGGTGCAATTCTCACAATTCTTGGAGCTTCAGCCTTCGGGCAGCATGTGCCCTTTTCGCCAATTCAAGTGCTTTGGGTCAACCTGATCGCAGATGGACCCACCGCGGTTTCGCTTGGTGTCGACGCCCCTGCCCCGGGACTAATGAACCGCAAACCGGTTCCCGCTGACGCAACGATTCTCAGTCGACGCCGTCTGAGTCAGGTCATGTTTCAAGGTTTGGTTACCGCCATTGGGGTGCTCGCTGTTTACCTCTTCGCTATCAATGAATACGAACCAGATGTAGCAAAGGGTGAGGTACCCATCGTCGCTACGACGATTGCGTTTACAGCATTTGTCTTCGCACAGTTAGTGAACGTCTACAACGCTCGTTCTGAGTCCTCCTCACTCTTTTCGCGGTACACACTGACGAACTGGAAACTGGGTGCGTCAGTTGTCATCGTGTTCTTCTTGCAAATCTTGCTGACAGTCTTCGAGCCGATGAAAAATCTTTTCGATACTTCGTCGCTTACCGCCACACAGTGGGGGCTATGTCTCGTGCCGCCGCTGTTGCTACTTTTAGCGGTGGAACTCTGGAAGTTAGTTGTCCGCAATGGCGCTGCTCGCTCAATGAAAATGGAATTAAGCGATGACTGATTCCTCGCGTCATGGCCGCCGCGAACGATTCGACGAATTCGAAAAGGCCGCAATCGAGGCGGAATTCGAAACGGGTCGTCGAGAGGAGTCGATTGCCGAAGCAAAACGGCACATCCTCATTCGCATCGGGCGCGTTTTTCTTGGGACCGTTGTCGTGATCGCGGGCTTGTTGATGCTCCCGCTTCCAGGTCCAGGCATGCTTACGATCGCTGCCGGCCTTGCGTTACTCGCATCTGATGTTCCGTTCGCCCGAAAACTTCTTGAAAATGTCCGTAAGCGTCTGCCCGCAGATGCCGATGGCAAAGTGTCGAAGCCTGTTGTGATCGGTGGCCTAATCGTGAGCGTCGTTACCGTCGCTTCTAGCCTCTGGTGGACCTTTTTCCGCTGACGCACGCGGTTACGGATTCAGGGAACGATGCTGGCCCAAGCGTCAAGGAGTAAATCGTCACCCGCGGTGTCGAGCCCGTTGGCGAGGATCGGACCGCGGTTCCACGCCCATGCATACAAACCCGATGCAGGGCCGCGCACGGCCAGATCTCCCTTGGCGTGTTCGCGAATCGTGACGGGTTGTCCGTTGACGAACGTCGTAAGCCATTCGCCTGGTGCGTCGGTGCAGTGAAGGTGAAAGCTCGACGAGAGTTCGGGGTTCTTAACCGCCGACAAAATCGGCATAAGCACAGTGAGTAATTCATCGATTCCGTCGACCGCCGAGGTGTCGTCGAACGCGTCGATCATTACACCAGCAGCATTCTGGGTGTCCCAACGGTGGATTTCGATTTCGTGCGCCATGCGGCGCATCCAAAACGAATTGACGAAGTTCTCGCCGCTGAAATTCCATGACGGTCCATTGGGGTCGCACGTAACAAGCGTCTGGCAGATGGTTGCGAGGATCTCGTCGAAGGCATCGAAAAGTGCCTCGTCACGCGGGAGGCTTCCAAAGCGATCATCGGCGGGAGCGCTGAGCAGGCCATCGGTAACGCAGAGGTTGGTGCGTTGCAGCACTTTGCCGGTATGGCCGAGTAGGCGGCCGACGGTCCAGCCGGGGCAGTGTTCGACGGGTGCGTCAAGGCCAGCAGCTCGTGCAGCTGCGGAAAGTCGGGTGCCTTCGATTCGGAGAGTTTCGACGTGATTCATCGCGTTGTTCTACACGGTACGAGACCAGCAGGGCCTTCTTCTTTCCTTTGGTCGGAGCGAATCTTGCTGATGCCGATACCGTCACAGCTATGACAAGTGACGGCAAACCAATGGGTGAGAAGCCCCGCAGCCCGATCTGTCCGCATGCCATCAAGAGGCCCGTGATGACACAGGTCTGGCGCGATGTCACGTTTGCGCATTGGGCAGTGCCGATTGCCGATGTGGAGGCGCTCCTGCCTGCCGGTCTCGAAGTCGATACCCATCAGGGTCAGGCTTGGGTATCGCTCGTTGGTTTTGAGATGGACGCGCTGCGGCTGCGCGGGCTCCCTGCGATTCCGACCACGCATCGTTTCCTTGAGTTCAATGTTCGTACCTATGTCATTGGTTCCGAAGGGCCGGGTGTGTGGTTCTGCTCGCTCGATGTTGCGCAGTGGCTTCCTGCTTTAGTTGCGCGAATTGGATTCGCACTTCCGTACGACAAAGGTGCAGTCGACGTGAGCCATGATCGTTCGCGCATTGTGTGGACGGTGGATCGAACTTGGCCCGAGCGTGCGCAGGGGAGTCTTGCCGTCTCGATCGAAGCTGACGACGTTGCCCCTGTCACCGATGATCTGCTTGCAACCTTTCTCACTTCTCGTTGGCGTTTGTATGCCAAAACCCGTGGTGGACGTTTAGTCACCGCGCCGGTTGAACACGAACCATGGCCACTTTCATCTGCTCGTTTTATTGGGGCCGACACGGGCCTCGCATCGGTTGCAGGTTTCGATGTGCAAGGTGATCCGATTGTGCATCACGCCTCTGCCGTGCACGTTCGTGTTGGGCTCCCAAAACTTCTTCCGCAGCGCCGAGCCCGAGGCCCTGTCACGGTCTGGTTCGACGATGATTGCGGCGTGTGTTCAGCCTCAGTTCGTTGGCTGATGAAGCGCACTGATTCCTCGGTCATTTTCCGACCCAACCGAGAACTCGATGACGCCGCCCTTCTGAGTGCGTCGTCTGATGCCCTCGTCGTCACGGCCGGAGGCGAGTCATGGACGGCGATTGCGGCGGTGGCCACGATTCTCGATAGGTCGGGCTGGTTGGGTCGCGGCGCGGCATTTGGCCTGCGATTCCCAGGCGTTCACGCCATGGCGGGTCTGGTCTATCGATGGATAGCGGCGAATCGGGCCCGGCTCTCGGCCCGCTTGGGGCTGGCGGCCGGTTGCCAACTCCCGAAAAGTACCTCTTGACAAAGTAACTTTTAGCAAAGCAATATGTCGGGGTCCGCATCACGCCCAGAAGGGCCCGCAGGAGGAACGCCATGACCCCGACGCAAACGGCCACTGCCAACGCCGAGCTCACTCCGGCCGAGAACGATCTGCCCAACATGATTTCGGTCGACGATCACGTCATGGAACCGAAGGAACTGTGGCAACAGCAACTTCCGGCTTCGCTTCGTGAACGGGGTCCGCGCACCGTTCGCGAGAAGGTCAAACTTTCCTTCAAGGGCGGTCACTACGGCTACGAGCGCAACGTCGAAGATGGCATCTGGTGCGATGTGTGGTTGTTCGATGATCTCGTTATGCCCACCGGCCTGTTGCATGCGCCTGCAGGTGTGCCGCGTGATGAACAACGCAATATCCCCGCTGTCTACGAAGACTTTCGCGATGGCACGTGGGATCAACAAGCGCGACTTGCCGACATGGATCTCAATCACGTCGATGCTGCCATCAACTACCCCAACATCTTCCCAAGATTCGCGGGTCAAGGATTTCTTGATCGTGCCGATAAAGATCTAGCGCTCACATGTCTGCGCATTTACAACGATTGGATGATTGACGACTGGTGTGCCGGTGCGGGCAAGGGTCGGTTGATTCCACTTACGCTTGTCCCGCTTTGGGATCCCGAACTTGCTGCAGAAGAAGTTCGTCGTTGCGCTGCGAAGGGCAGCTTCGCAATCGCGTTCAGTGAGAATGTTGCCAAACTCGGTCAGCCCTCGCTGTACACAGGCAAATGGGACGTCCTGTGGGACGTATGTCAAGAAACGGATACCAGTGTTTCGATGCACATCGGCTCGTCTTCATCAATGCCGACAACTTCTGATGATGCACCACTTGCAACATCAATGTCGATGTATGCGCAAAACGCACAAGGATCGTTATGCGATTGGGTGTTCTCAGGATCGCTTGAACGATTCCCCGATATCACCATTGCTTATGCCGAGAGCCAGGTCGGTTGGATGCCGTTCCAACTCGAACGAATGGATGCAGTGTGGCGCGACGGTCGAGCAGACGTCGATCATGTCAAGACACTGCCGAGCGAACAGGTGAAGGGTCGCGTGTATGGCTGCGTGTTCGATGATCTCCATGGCCTCATCAATCGCGACGCAATTGGTACCGATCACATCTTGTGGGAGACCGACTATCCACATTCCGATGGTACATTCCCGCACTCGCGCAAAGTCGCGCATGAACTCTTTACCACTGCCGGGATGAACGCCGAAGAATGCCGAATGGTCCTGCGTTCGAACGCGGTGAAGGCCTACGGCCTCGATCGTTTCGGTGTGAAGCCCTAGTGGCCGAGGAACTTTGGGGAACCGACGGTTTGCTCGGAC
Source organism: Acidimicrobiia bacterium (assembly GCA_016462055.1). Lineage (GTDB taxonomy): Bacteria > Actinomycetota > Acidimicrobiia > Acidimicrobiales > Acidimicrobilacustridaceae > Acidimicrobilacustris. Next base: position 8,492 of record JAEMTX010000031.1, read on the forward strand.
ACGTCGTCCGCCTGAACGTGGCGGTCGATCGCGTTCTGGGTGAAATCGCCGGTGCCTCATCAATTTCTGTATCCGACTATTTGGTGCTTGGCGTAGTCCGACGTTCGCCTGACCAGTGCTCCGCCCCGACCGCCATTTGCGAAGTGCTCGGACGAACCACCGGTGGCATGTCGCTGACCCTCGATCGACTCGAGGGTGCTGGATTGATCCGACGGCTCCCAGACCCGGGCGATCGCCGCCGCGTTGTTGTCGAAGCGACCGAGGCGGGCATCGATCTCGCGAAGCGTGTGAATGGCGATCTTCATGCGTGGGAGGAGTCGCTCGGTCTCAGCGAGACAGAACGGGCCGACCTCGCTCGTGCCCTCGGAATGCTGACGGCATCGATCGATGCGGCTCCTGATCCGTTAGGGGTACCGCTTCCCTGAGCGGCATTCGGGTCTATCGGGCTGGTCCTGCTAGAAAAACAGGGCTCTCGCTCGGGCCACGGTCCACGCTGGCGAGGAACCTCATCACCTAGTCGGGTGATGATCCGATCGACTACGAAGGAACGCTTTCAATGGGCATGCTCGAGGGCAAGATCGCCATCGTCACTGGCTCGGGACACGGCATCGGCCGTGGTCACGCCATGGAACTGGCCAAGCACGGCGCCAAGGTTGTTGTGAACGACCTCGGCGGCAGTGTTTCTGGTGAAGGTGCAGGCAAGGCTGCAGACGAAACTGTCGCTCTCATCGAGGAGCGTGGCGGGGTTGCTGTCTCGAACTACGGCAATGTCACCGATCACGAAGCTTGCGGCGAAATGGTGCAGCAGGCCATCGACACCTTCGGTGGTCTCGACATCGTTGTGAACAATGCAGGCATCGTTCGCGACGCAGCCATCTGGAACATGCCAGTTGAAGACTGGGACGCCGTCATGGCGGTGCATGTGCGTGGCACATGGTCAACCTCACATTTCGCAGCGAAGTACTTCCGTGACCAGTCCAAGGCAGGCACTGCGCGTGCTGGCCGCATTATCAACACCACATCGGGTGCTGGTCTTGGCGGCAACTTTGGTCAGACAAACTACGCCACGGCAAAAATGGCGATTGCAGGACTCACACTTACGCTTGCACTTGAACTCGGCGGAATCGGAACCACGGTGAACTGCATTGGTCCCGCCGGACTTACTCGCATCACCGCGACAATGCCTGGCGCAGGCGAAGCATTCGAACCCGATGCAATCGCTGACGATGATTTCCATCCGATGGATCCGGGCAACTCGTCACCACTTGTTGCATGGCTCGCGAGCGATCAAGCTGCCTACGTCAATGGTCAGGTCATTCGTTCGCTCTACGACAAGATCATCTGGATGCAGGGTTGGCGTGAAAAAGTCACGATCGACAACAACAACAAGAAGTGGGACGCCACCAAACTCGGCGGACGCTTTGCTTCTGAGGTCTTCCAGATCGCCCCGACTGGTATCAATTTCTTGCAGGCATAAGATCCCTGCAGTGAATCGGATGAAGGGCGACCCTCGGGTCGCCCTTCATCGTTTTCACATAAATGTTTGCGAATACTGGTTTAGAGCAACGAGAACGGATCGAGATCTCGGATTGCGGCGCAGCTGCGCGTGATCATCGCGGCAAACATCGCGTCGGATTCTGCGCTCGGTTCAGCGGTGGCGTAGACGGAGCCAAGAATGGTGATGAGCGGACCTTGCGCCACGCCGAGGCGGTAATCCTCGAAGCATTGATCCAACGTCATTCCGGTGACGCCATAGCTGAGGAGAGTGTCGTAGTAGGCCGAGACAAGTTCATGTTCGTGAGCGCGACGCGTGGCGGGTTCTAAACTGGTTGCGAGGAAGTACCCGATATCTCGTCCAGCAAGACCAAGACCGAGCGTTTGCCAATCAAGTGTGGTGACGTCCGAACCGTCGGGCATG
>JAEMTX010000031.1:10419-13567 GCA_016462055.1 Acidimicrobiia bacterium
GGCATGAACATCAGGTTGTCTGGTCGGTAGTCGCCGTGAATGAGCGTGAACCGATCAAGGCGCGAGGTGATCCACTCGACGAGCCTTGGCGGAACGGTGGCGATAGTCGCTTCGTCCTCAGGCCCGAGGAACGATGCGAAATGTTCGACAAAGATCGGAATGGCTCCGGCCAAGATTTGCGCGTGAAAGTCCGCACCCTCTGGGGTTGGCAATGCAATGCCGTCGAGTTCAAGAAGTGTCGGGTCTGCCCAACGCGGTCCGTGCAGGCCAGCGAGATTGCGAACGGCGATCAGAGCTTCTTCGATACTCACTCCATTGGCTTGCACGCCAGGAATGGCGGGTGCCAGATCATCGAGAAGAAGAACGAACGATGTGTTGTCTTCCGTAATCGTGGCGTACCAGCACTTGGGTGACTTCACCGAGACGCTGGATTGAATGGCCGTATAGAAGAGAAATTCGTTCCGATAACCATCGGCGATGAGCGTTCGGGTTGCCGGATCGCCACCGGCCATCTTGGCCACGAGCGTTCGGGGGAGCGGGCAGCTCGGATCGGCCCAGTCGATCGTCAGTCGCCAAGATTGGCCCATTTGCCCGGTTCCCACCTTTAGGGCGGTGACGTTGGCGGCCTCGGAGCCAAGGGCTGCAGCGAGCCAAGCGAGGTCAATCTCTGCGACCTCGTCGGTGGGCAGAGCGGCGGGATTGTTCGTGGGCACGGTCACGGCTCACCTCAGGTGTGAGAGTGGGTTGAGGTTCGCTACCGTAGGCGAATCACCCCGGGGGAATCGGGGCTGACCTGACCAGGGGGAATCATGACCGAGATCACGACCGTGTTCGACGCTGACAATCACTATTACGAAGCGCTTGACGCGTTCACTCGTTACATCGAGCCCGAGTTCAAACGTCGCTGCATGATGTGGGCCGAAGTGAATGGCCACCAAATGTTGCTTGTTGGCGGCAAGGTCAACCGATTCATCCCCAATCCGACGTTCGACATGCTTTCGGCGCCAGGGAGCCTCGAGCAGTACTTCCGTGGTCGCAACCCAAAGGGCGACAGCGTTAAAGATCTGTTTGGCGAACTTCTTCCGTGCGATCCGGCCTATCGCGATCGTGAAATCCGTTTGAAGACGATGGATAGCTTGAATGTCGAAGGTGCGTTGTTCTTCCCAACGCTCGCGGTAGGTATGGAACAAGCACTCGGCGACGACCTCCCTGCTGCACGAGCTGCCTTTCGCGCCTTCAATCGTTGGCTCGAAGAGGACTGGGGCTTCGCGTACGAAAACCGAATCTTCTCAACCCCGTACATCGTGCTGTCCGACGTTGCCAACGCAGTGGCCGAACTTGAGTGGGCGCTCGATCGCGACGCGCGTGTTGTTCTTGTCGGCACCGGACCAGTTCGCACCGATGAAGGTTTGAAGTCGCCGGGCGATCCCCGCTTCGATCCGTTCTGGGCTCGTGTTCAGGAATCAGGCGTCACGATTGTGTATCACGGCGGAGCAAACGCGTACTACGACCTCGTCACCATGTGGGGCGAGAAGTCGGAAATGGAAGCGCATAAGTTCGAGCCGCTGCGTCAGGCACTTTCCCACGACGCAGTTGCCGACACTTTTGCAGCGCTCATCCTTCATGGCGTTATGGATCGATTCCCGAATATTCGATTCGCCACTGTCGAGACTGGTGCGAACTGGGTGCGTCCATTGCTGAAGCGATTCGGCAAGATCTATGGCCAGACTCCGTCAATGTTCAAGAATAATCCGGCCGAACAGTTCAAGAAGAACGTATGGGTGTCACCGTTCTACGAAGACGATCTCGATCTTCTTCGCAACACACTTGGTGCCGACCGACTGATGTTGGGTTCCGATTGGCCGCATACCGAAGGTATGGCTGACCCGTTCACCTTCATTACCGACCTCACCGAAGCCGGTTTCAGTGCCGATGAACAGCAACTCATCATGTACGACAACTGCAAGTCACTCACGGTTCGTCGTCCCGCCTGAGATTTCGTCGCACACCTCACGTTCACACCAAGGAGTAAGCATGAAAGCACGCGCAGCAATGTTGTGGGGTCCTGAGGACACCGCATGGTCGTTGGAAGATGTCGAAATCGATGAGCCGCAGGGCGCAGAAATGCTGGTGCGCAACGTCGCATCGGGCCTTTGCCACTCCGACGAGCACTTCATCACGGGCGACATGCCCCATGGTGGCTATCCGTGGATTGCTGGCCACGAAGGCGCCGGCATCGTTGAAGCCGTTGGCCCCGATGTGCGCGGAGTAGTGCCCGGCGATCACGTCGTGTACTCGTTTGTCGCCGTGTGTGGACAATGTCCATCTTGCGCCGATGGTCATTCCAACTTGTGCGACAACGGCGCACAGGTCATGAGCGGCCGCATGCTCGATGGCACATCACGTATTCATGTGAAGGGCCAAGACGCGCTGATCATGGCCGGACTCGGAACCTTCGCCACTCACTCTGTCGTTCATGAGTGGTCAGCGGTGAAGGTGCTTCCTGATCTTCCCCTCGACAAGGTGGTGCTGCTTGGTTGTGGCGCTACCACCGGGTGGGGCTCATCGGTTTACGCCGCTGAAGTGAAGCCGGGTGACAACGTCGCCATTATTGGTGTCGGTGGTCTTGGTTCGGCCGCAGTGATGGGTGCCAAGCTCGCAGGTGCCGAGCGCATCTTCGCTATTGATCCAGTGGAGTTCAAGCGTGAATCAGCGCAGAAGTTCGGTGCGACGCACACCTCGGCATCGGTTGAGGAAGCACTTGAATTGATCATGGCTGAAACCTGGGGCCGGGGTTGTAACAAGGTCATCTGCACAATGGGCGTCGGTAGCGGCGACATGATGGCGTCGATCATGGCGCTTACCTCCAAGCGTGGTCGCGTTGTTGTTACCAACATTCACCCTTGGACCGAAGCCAGCAACAACATCCCAATGATTGATCTCACGTTGAGCGAGAAGCAGGTTGTTGGCTCGTTGTTTGGCTCCGCGAATCCACGTGCCGATATTCCTCGTCTTGCTGAGCTTTACCGCAAGGGACAACTCGACCTTGACGGAATGATCACCCGCACCTACACCCTCGACCAGATCAACGAGGGCTATCAGGACATGCGTGATGGCAAGAACATTCGTGGTGTCATCATCCACTAAT
>JAEMTX010000032.1 GCA_016462055.1 Acidimicrobiia bacterium
CCAAGGCCATGAATGTCGTCCGCGCCAACACCAATGTTCCGGTTCCCGAAGTAACGCATGTCGAACTCGACGCAGCTGTGCTCGACACGCCGTTTCTCGTTATGAAGCGAATGCCTGGTGGCGCTCCGACCGACATGCCGCCCTATGTCTTTGGTGGGTGGGTGATCGATCTTTCTGACGATGAGCGCGAACTCATGCAACGCAACGCTGTTCAAACGCTTGTCGATCTTCACGAACTTCGACCCGATAACACCGATCTCGCGTTCCTTGCTCGTCCCGACAAGGGCGAGTCGGCACTCGATCAACATCTCGGCCACGAGCGCGGGTATTACGAATGGGCTCGTGGCGATATCCACTATCCGCTAATCGAACGCACCTTTGAATGGCTTGAGGCGAATCGGCCAACGCTTGTGAACCCAACGGTTCTCAACTGGGGCGATGCGCGTATTGGCAACATGCTGTGGCAAGGACCAACACCCACGGCCGTCCTTGACTGGGAGATGGCATGTCTTGGCCCTGCTGAAGTCGATCTTGCTTGGATGATCTTCCTGCACGCGTTCTTTCAGAACATGGCTGTGACCTACGCAATGCCCGGCCTTCCCAATTTCATGCGGCGGTCGGAGATGGCGGCGCTCTATACCGAATTGAGCGGTCGTTCGGTGGAAGCCCTCGAGTGGTTCGAGGTTTTCGCGGCCCTTCGGTTCGCCACCGTGTCGGTACGAACCACAACTCGCGGGGTTTCATACGGGCAGATGTCAGCGCCGGCCGAGCCTGATGACGTGATCATGTTCCGCGATTTGCTTGAACAGATGCTCGATGGCACCTATTGGGAGGGTCGATAGCCCAGTCACCGGGGTTGCCCCCGAGGACCTTAAACGTGTCATCGGTCACATCAAGGGTGGGATCGCGCTACGGTTCGCGCCGTGAGCCGTGTGGATGACCTTCGCAAACTTGATCAGGCTCTTTTGCGTATCAACCGCATCTCGACCGGCCGGGTGGCGTCACGGGCCCGCTCGGAGCATTCGGGCGTGATGTTGTCCCGTCCTGCGATTTCGATTCTGGGGACCCTCCAGTCCTCGGGACCGGTCCGGCTTTCCTCGCTGGCTCGCCTCACGGGCCTTGAAGCTCCGTTGATCAGTCGCGAGATCAAGGAACTGAGCGACGAGGGGTATGTCTTTCGGGCATCGGATCCCACTGACGGGCGAGCGGGAATCGTCGAACTCTCGTCGAAGGGCAGCGATGCCTGGAAGCGCTTTCGTCGTGCAGCCGATGACATTAACGCAGAAACGTTTGCGGACTGGTCTGCTGAGGATCTGCGCACGCTTCGGGTGTTGCTCGAACGGGCCGCTCGGGATGTCGTGAACAGGTCGGCGCATGTTGAGCGCGCCGATCGCGCCAGCTGATTTCGTTTCGGCCGACATCAGTAAGAGTCGTCGCCTACATTCCCCGTCATGACTGATGCTTCTTGGGACACTGCTGACCTCAACCGACCGGTGTATGCCGCTGATCTGATTATCAACGCGCTGAACCGAACCCCGGACAATCCGGCGGTGAACATCATCGGTCAGCGCGAAATGACCGCTCGTGAAATGAGCGCGATGGTTAGCCGCTATTCGCAGGCACTTGCGTCCAAAGGTTTGACACAGGGCAAGCAGTTGTCGGTTCTCGCATTAAATCGACCGGAAGTGCTGTTCAACATGGCGGCGAATCAGGTCAATGCCACGCGTTCGACGCCGCTGCATCCGATGGGTTCGGTCGACGATCAGGCTTATGTGTTGTCTGACTGTGGTGCTGAAGCACTTGTCTTTGATCCAGATAATTTCACTGATCGGGCGCGTGAACTTGCTGAACGTGTTCCCACGATCAAGCACTTCCTCTCACTCGGTCCATGTGAATTCGGCGAGGATCTCGACGCACTCGCGATGACATTTGAACCGAAACCACTCGTTGCTCCGCATGTTCAGGCAGAGGACCTCGCGGGCATCTCCTACTCAGGGGGAACGACAGGAAAACCCAAAGGAATTATGAGTAGCTATCGCGGCGGCGCCGCGATGGTTCAGATTCAAATGTCCGAATGGCAGTGGCCGGAAGAAGTGCGGTTCCTGATCTGCACGCCACTTTCGCATGCAGGCGCAGCGTTTTTCACGCCCACACTGCTCAAGGGTGGTTCACTCACCGTTCTTCCAGGCTTTGATCCCGAGAAGTTCATGCAGACAGTGCAGGACCATCGCATCACCGCCACGATGTTGGTGCCGACGATGATCTATGTACTTCTTGATCATCCCAAGTTCGATCAGTACGACCTGTCGAGTCTTGAAACCATCTTCTACGGAGCGTCGGCCATTTCGCCGACGCGCTTGGCCGAAGGTATTCGCCGTATGGGTCCGATCTTCTTCCAGTTCTATGGCCAAGCCGAATGCCCGATGACGATCACCGTTTTGCGCAAAGAAGACCACGACCCCGACAACCTTGAACGGTTGGCCAGTTGTGGGCGTCCCGTGCCGTGGTTGCACGTTGCGCTTCTCGATGACGATGGCAACGTGGTGCCACACGGCGAACCCGGTGAAATCTGTGTGCGCGGTCCGCTCAACATGAAGGGCTATCTCGGAAAGCCGGAGCAAACTGCCGAGGCTTTCCAACACGGATGGCTCCATACCGGCGATGTGGCACGAGCCGATGACGAGGGGTTCCTCTATATCGTCGATCGCAAGAAGGACATGATCATCACTGGTGGCTTCAACGTTTACCCACGTGAAGTTGAAGATGTCATTTCTACCCACCCTGCAGTTTCTGCGGTAGCGGTGATTGGTGTTCCTGACGAGCGGTGGGGCGAGTCGGTCAAGGCGGTTGTTGTGGTTCGTCCTGGTGAGTCGGTCGACGCCGAAGAACTCATCGCATTGGTGAAGGAAGCAAAGGGTTCCGTGCAGGCGCCAAAGACTGTGGACTTCATCGACGCCATCCCGTTGAGTGCACTCGGCAAACCCGATAAGAAGACACTCCGTGCTCAGTACTGGGGTGACGGCGGCCGGCAGGTGAACTGACCTTCGGGGCCTTCCAGGTCTCTCCAAGTTCCGGCGAAATAGTTCACTGAGGAAACTTTCTTTGGGAGTTGTCTGCCGGTAGTGTCACCGGTTCATCGCCAAGTCCCTAGGTCCGATTCGGAACACTAAGGTGGCGTCGGTCACAGTTGGATAACGATTCGCAGCAACGTTCCTCATCGGGGACGAGGGGGCACAGAGTGCAGACATTCCTGCAATACACAATCTTGGGTCTTGCTCTTGGTGGTGCCTATTTTATCGCCGCATCCGGTCTTGTTGTGACTTACACGACCTCGGGCATCTTCAACTTCGCCCAGGGCGCAATCGCGATGCTCGCGGTCTTCACCTACTGGCAGTTCCGGTGGGGATGGGGATGGCCCGCCCCTCTGGCCCTACTCATGGTGCTCGGCATTTTGGCCCCACTTCTGGGAGCGGTTCTCTATCAGGTCGTGATGAAAAATCTTCGTGGGACCTCTGAAGTCACCAAGATCATCGTGTCGATCGGCGTCATGCTCGGCTTGCAGGCGTTGGCAACCTGGGTTTGGAACCCAACCTCAAGTACGCCGCGTCAGTTCCAAAAGTTCTTTGGACCAAACGCATTCGCTCATTTTGGAAGCCTCAGGGTTCCGTGGCACATCATCATTTCGTTCATTATCGCCATCGCCATTGCGGTTGGTATTCGGTTTCTTTTTGTCCGCACCCGATCTGGTGTTGCTATGCGAGCAGTTGTCGACGATCCGGAACTCCTGCAGCTCAATGGCGGTCGCCCTGAACGTCTCGCGATGATCTCCTGGGCCGGTGGCTCATTCCTTGCAGCGCTGGCTGGCATTCTCATCCAGCCGATGATCGGTTCGGCCATGAGCGCAGGGGCACTCACCCTTCTTGTCATCGATGCGTTCGCTGCCGCGATGTTTGGTCGCCTGCGCAGCCTTCCTCGCACCTTTATGGGTGCCCTCATCATTGCTCTCACTACGACCTATGTCGTGGCCTACTTCCCGAGCAAGTGGACCTGGTCGAGTTCATTCCGCAACTCACTTCCGATGATCTTCCTTTTCATCATTCTTCTTGTGCTTCCGCAGGATCGTCTTCGAGGGGCAACGGTTCTCCGGCTTCGTGAACGATTCCGTATGCCCTCAATACGTACGGCATGGATTGCTGGGCTCACGATGATGATCGTGGTGTTCTGCCTCAAGGTCATCATGGCCAAGACCGGCGTCAATACGCTCACGCTTGCCCTCACCTTCGCGATTATTGCGTTGTCGTTGGTGCTCCTTACGGGCTTTGCCGGCGAGATCAACCTCGCTGCGCTGTCGTTTGGCGCCATCGCTGTCATGGTCGTGTATCACTTCGGAATTTCCGGTACCGGCACCGAGGCGCGCACAACGCTTTGGGGGATCCTTCTCGCTGCGGTGGTGACTGCTCTGGTCGGCGCACTCATTGCATTGCCTGCACTGCGATTGCGAGGCCTTTATTTGGCTCTCGCCACAATGGCATTTGGTGTGTTCATTTCCCGCATGGTGCTTACTGAGCGCACCGAGAGGGAAATCTTTGGTTTGAAGTTCACGCTGTTCCCCACGGGTCAGCTTTCAATTCCACGGCCAAAAATCGGTCCGATTGACTTCAATGGTGGGGACGCGTTCCTTCTCCTTTGTGCAGGGTTATTCGTAGTCATAGGAATCGGCATGGTGTACCTGCGCCACAGTGGGTACGGGCGCCGCTTGACGGCAATGAAAGACAGCCCGGCAGCATCGGCCACACTTGGCATGAGCGTTGTCCGCCTCAAGCTTTCGATTTTTATGATGTCGGCAGCAATCGCCGGAATTGGTGGCGTCATGATGGCAGCGCAGGTCGGTACCGTGAATTCCGATCGCTTCGACATCTTCTTAAGTCTTGCCCTCGCGATGATCACAGTTGTTGGTGGCATCGGCTACGTGTCGGGAGCGTTGTTCGCTGGGATCTTCTTGATCGCATTTATCGAAGCGTTGAATCTCATGCTCAAGAAGTTTGCTGTCGATTACTCGAGCCTCGAGGCGATCTTTATGTTCTTCATCTCAGCGGTCACGGTGCTGCCGGCAACGATCGGCATCACCATGGGCAAGAACCCCTCGGGTGCGGTGAGCGACATCGTCGAAGGAATGAATAAGGTCAAGCAGTCCAAGCCTCTCATGATCACGGTCATCGGTCTTGAAGCAGCGATCTGGGCGCTTACCGCTACGGAAGTCATCACCAACTGGCACTTCGTGATCTTGACGTTCGCGAATCTCATCCTCGTGCCGATAGTCGGCGGGAAGTTCCTCATGGCCCGAGCGATGCGGGGTGTTCCAAAACCAGTACCACCTGAACTGATCGGAATCGATCGCCCATTTACCGATGAAGACCTCGCCGCTATGGATCAGGCGCTGAATCTTGATGGCGTTGTGATCCCGAGTTCGACCACCCTGCGAGAGGAGCCGGCAAATGCCTCTGCTTGAAACTATTGGCGTCAAAGTTCGTTTCGGCGGAAACATTGCGCTTGACGATGTTTCGATTTCGGTCGAAGCCGGAAGTGTCACCGGGCTCATTGGCCCCAACGGTGCGGGTAAGACCACGTTGTTCAACACGATCACTGGGCTTCAGCCACTCACTAGTGGGCAAATCATCTTTAATGACAAAGACGTCACTAAGGAACCACCGCATAAGCGCACTCGTATGGGTCTTGCCCGCACGTTTCAGCGCCTCGAATTGTTTACGACGCTCTCGGTGCGCGACAACATCCGTGTTGCCGGCGAAATCCGTAACCGCTGGAGCCTTCGGACTTCGAAAATGGACGTCAATGCCGAAACCGATCGCATCATCAGCCTGGTCGGGTTGAGCGATGTCGCCGATCGCGAAGTTGGCGAGATTCCGACCGGAAAGGCACGAGTCGTCGAATTGGCCCGTGCCCTCATGATCCAACCGACGCTTGTTCTTCTCGATGAACCTGCTTCTGGCCAGACCGAAGAAGAAACTGGGCAGTTCGGACAACTGTTGCGTGACCTTGCTGGCGAAGGCCTCGGAATCTGCCTTGTTGAGCACGACATGTCGTTAGTCATGCAGGTCTGCGAAACCATTCACGTGCTTGATTTCGGTCGCATGATTGCAAGTGGCTCTGCAGAGTCAGTTCGCAATAATCCGACCGTGATCAATGCCTACCTTGGTGCTCCGGAGAGTGTCGGATGAGCGAAGTCCACTACCACGAAGATCACGGCGCCGTTGACGGAGCGCCGTTGGTTGAACTTGTCGACGTGCGCGCCGCGTACGGAACCATTGAAGTGCTCCACGGGGTCAACCTTTCAGTTCCGCAAGGTTCCGTTGTTGCGCTCCTTGGCCCGAACGGCGCCGGCAAATCCACGATCCTTAAGGTCATCTCTGGATTGCTGCCGCCAACTTCCGGCGAAGTTCGGCTCGCTGGGCGCATGGTGAATGGCGCTTCAGCTGATCAACTTGCACGTATTGGTTTGTGCACCATTCCCGAAGGTCGCGGAGTGTTTCCGAACCTCAGCGTCCGAGAGAACCTTTGGATGGCGACCATGGCAGGCGTTCCGCTTGCCCAGGTTGAAGAAACCGCTTATGCCCGTTTCCCTCGTCTTGGTGAACGTCGCAAGCAGCTTGCCGGCACATTGTCCGGCGGCGAACAGCAAATGTTGTCGATGGCACGGGCTCTGTCTGTGAATCCATCGGTACTGCTCCTCGACGAATTGTCGATGGGTCTGGCCCCGCTCGTCGTGGCCAACCTCTACGAGATCGTGGCTCAGGTCTCGCAAGAGGGCGTGTCGATCCTGGTGTCCGAGCAGTTTGCTCGGACAGTGTTGGGCATTGCTCAATACGCCGCGATCGTCCTCCACGGGAATATCACCAGAGTGGGTACTCCTGCTGAGCTCGAAGATGAATTGTCCGCTGCCTACCTTGGATCTTGAGACCGGAGAAAAATGGAAACCACTGGTGATCGCATTGAGCAGTTCAAGTCCGAAGTGACGGACCTGAACTTGAAGACTGGTAACCCCAGTCGAGAAAAAACTTCAGACAATCGGCTTTGTCCTGATGCTCGTCGGCATCGTCGGCGGAATCATTTGCTACGTCGGCGCAAAGAACGCAAGCGGCGACGTCGGCATCGCAGCGGCCAAGATTCAAGAGCAGATTGTCTTTGCGATCTGGTTCCTGATCCTTACCGTGGTTGGCGCTGCGATGTTCCTCCGTTACGCGCTGGCGAGTTTCCTGCGCATGTGGCTTCTTCGTCAGCTCTACGAAGGTCAGGCCAACACTGACCGAATCGTCGACGCAGTCTCTAAGCGCTGATGGGCACCATTGTCGTGACCGGTTCCGGCTCGGGAATCGGTGCCGCGACCACTGCACGTCTTCGCGCCGATGGCCACACGGTCATTGGTGTCGATCTGCGCGGTGCCGAAATCGAGGCAGACCTTGGTACTCCCGAAGGCCGACAGTCGGCAATCAAGGCAGTTGGCGAAGCATGTGGGGGAGTCCTTGACGGACTCGTGACCTGTGCGGGTATCGCTGGGCTTCCGGGCCGTCCCGCATCGCTGCTCGCGTCGGTGAACTATTTCGGAACGGTCGAGATCATGGTCGGGCTCCGGCCGATGCTGGCCAAGGGCACCAATCCTTCGGCCGTCGCCATCAGTTCAAACTCGACAACGACAGCTCCCGGTTACAGCCTTGCGCTTACCGAGGCATGTCTCGCCGGAGACGAAGATGCTGCCCGCATCGAAGCAGACAAGGGCAACTCAATCATTGAGTATGCAGCTACCAAGTTGGCTGTCGCTCGGTGGATTCGTCGTAATGCCATTACTGATGAGTGGGCGGGCGCAGGTATCCGGCTGAACGCGATTGCTCCAGGCATGATCGCCACTCCAATGATTGAGGAAGGCGCAACCGACGCGAACCTCAAAGTTCAGCTCGACATGTTCAAAGACACGATCGCGCTTGGTCGGGCAGGCAAGCCCGAAGAAGTAGCCGCATTCCTGGCATTTCTTCTTTCACCCGAAGCAGGGTTCTTCTGTGGTTCGGTGCTGTTTATCGATGGCGGTACCGACGCCCGGTTCCGTGCCGATGATTTCCCGGCGCGCTGGGAGATTGCTGGAATGTGAACTCTCGGTCTTCGAACTCTTATGTAACGGGTTCTTCGACCGGGGAGTTCTTACATTCCAGTAAAGACTTGGCGCATGTTCGCCAGCCACGCGTTTATATCGGCGTTGCGTTTGGCTGATGTTTGCGCTTCTCGTTCGCCGGCGTAGGTGACGAACGATTCGGTATCGAGGCAGGCGAGAAGTGCGATGGCGACTTCATCTGATGTTGATGTTGTTGAAGGGTCACTCGGGAATGGTGCGTTGTTGCCCGGTTTATCGGCGGAGAACTCGCTTGCCGTTGTGCCGGGGACGAACAAGTGCGCCCTCACGTTGGTCTTGCCCAGTTCGACGTAGAGGCCCTCGGTGAAGAATTCAAGAGCGGCCTTGCTGGCGGAATAGGCACTCACGCCGAAGGCGGCCATATGCACGCCCATCGACGACACGTTCACAATGTCACCGCTATTGCGCTCGAGCATGTGGGGGAGCATCGCCAGTGTGAGGCGTGCCGGCGAGAAATAGTTGATAGCCATGACGCCTTCGACGTCGTCGGCCGTCATTTCGTCGGTACGTTTGCGCTTGGGCACGCCAGCGTTATTGATGAGTACATCGACTCGACCATCGAGAGAGTCGATGAGGCTGGTTGCGAGTGCATCGATCGAATCGAGTTCCGAAAGATCAGCGACAACCATTGTCGATTTGGGTGAGGACTCTTGGCAACGTTCAAGCACCGTGGCGAGACGATCGGCGCGACGAGCGACGATGGCAACTTGCGCGCCACGCTGGGCTGCTTCGATTGCGAGTGCTTCACCGATACCGGAGGAAGCTCCGGTGACGACGATGGTGCGGCCAGTGAGGTCGCTCATCTACTTGCTTCCGTGGCGCTTTTCGAAAGCATCGCGGATGCCGTCGCGCCAACTGACCTTGCATGGTCCGGTAAGTGCCGCGCGCTTGGTGTTGTCGGTGACCGAACCTCGAAGCGTTCCTTCGGCGGGAACCGAGTTCACGACGGGATCGATACCAGCGAGTTCACCGATGTACGCACACCATTCCTGAACGCTGACCGGTTCGTCGCCGGCCCAGTTCACGATGGTCGCTTCGGTCGACGACGCGCCATCGAGCAGCGCTTCGGCCTGCGAAGTGATGTCATCGGTATGGATTGGCATGTACATGCACGGGTCCCAGCGTGTGGTGACGGCGTTGCCGGCCATAAGCGCGTCCATCTGCATGATGGGAAGGCCACCAGTGCCATCGGGACCGTACGAAGCGTTCATGCGAGCGATGGTGACGGGCAGGTCGAAGAGTCGAGCACATGTGCGCGCAACGGCTTCCTGAGAGATTTTCGACATCGAGTAACTCGGCGCATGAGCGGCATTGACGTCGCCCAGTGCGTCGGTCTCTTTGAACACGTGCCAGGGATCGCCGTCGGTCGGTGGCTTGTACACCGAGTGCGTCGACATCACGAGTGCCGCCTTTGCGTTGCGACAATGGTGAAGCAGTAGTCCCGTTCCTTCGGCGTTGGCGCGAATGGCGAAGTCGTAATCAAGACCGGCGACCTGCACAACGGCAAGGTGCAGTACATAGGTGAAGTCAGTCGGGAGTTCGCTGAAGTCGGGATCGGCAAGATCAACGGCCAGCGTCTTCACGCCAACGTCTTCAACCTGCTTGCGAGTTGCCGGATCGCCGAACCGAGCAATGCCCCAGACCTCGTTGTCTTTGGCGAGATCGCGAGCCATAGGAAACGCGATTTGTCCGGCAGGGCCGGTTATGAGGATCTTCTCGTCGCTCAGCATGTTCAGCCTTTAAACAGATCAGGGAAGCAGTTCTGGGCCATCTCGCGAAAACCCTCACGCCATTCGACGGTTGGGGTCCACCCGAGACCGAGAAGCTTCGATGGGTCGACAGGGTTCGGAGGAATGCACTGTTCGCTGACGAGCAGGGGAATCTCAACGCCGGTGAGCTTCGTGAGTTCAGCGGTCCAGTCCTCAATGCTGACGAGTTCCGGCGCACACCAGTTGTAGATCGGCGGGGGAACGTTGGCCTGTTCAAGCAGATACGGCAACGAACCGAGGATGTCGCGATCGTGCAAGAAACAATGCGTGTTTGGTGCATCGACACTGATCGTGGTGGGGATGCCCATCTGAGCAAGTGTCACCATCATCTGCGGCCAACCGTGACCGGGGCCGTAAGGAACATCGAGTCGCGCAATGACGGCAGGAACACCGAAACGCTTCGAGGCGTACTTCACGGCTGACTCCGCTGCGATCTTCGAGATCGAATAGGTCGTCATGAATCCCATAGCGCGATGGTTATCGCCGAGGTCATCGGTTTCAACATGACTCACGTGACCGTTGGGTTCGTACACGGCACAGGACGAGCAGTGGAAGAACGCTTTGACGCCCTTGACTCGTTCAATGAGCAGTGCGACGCCTTCAGCATTGGCAGCGAGATCGCGGTCGAAGTTGTTGGACTTCGCCACCGCCATGTTGATGACGTAATCGAGGCCATCGGGAATCTCGTCGAACGATGCGGTCTCAAGGTCGATGGCGATGGGGATGATGCCATCGGCCTCAACTTTTGCTCGTGCATCGGCATCGGCAAAGCGCGAGGTTCCGTACACGGTGTTGCCAGCAGCAACAAGATTGCGGGCGAGGGGCCCAGCAACCTGACCGGTAACGCCGGTGAGCAGGATCTTCGATCCTGTGAGTGGTGCAGTCGCCATTAGATCTTGTCCGTGTAGTCGTCGGTGCCGAAGTTGGTCTGTTGGAACGGGCTCGTCCACACATGCGTGGCGAGTCCGCTCTCATTGATTGCTTTACCGATCTTGGCGTAGCCCTTTTCCCAACCCTTTTCTGCGTCGTGGTCGAGGAAATGGAGTTGCAAGAATCGGCGTGGACCCGCTGCCGGTCGTACGACATCGGCAGGAGCGTCGTCGGAAAGTGGAATAACGGTGCCGCTGCCTACGAGGTCGGGGCCCCACTTCTTTGTGAACGCGCTTTGCAGCCAGTTCTGGCGGAACCAGGCATCCCATTCATCGTGGGTCACGCCTTCGGTGAGATCGCCAGCAACCACGACAAAGCCGGGATAACCGTGATCGAGGCCGAGTTCAATTGTGCAGCCCTTGGGGTCGCGCTGTTCGCTCCAGCGCATGTCGTAGAGAAGTGTGTGGATGTGATCGCGCTCGGCGAACATGCGGCCTTCTTGATGCAGCATGTTGACGTTGTCGACGTTCCACCGGTTGCATTCCTCGGTCGTGCCTTTTTGCCACCAGTAGACCGCGAGGTATGACCCGGTCTTCGGGTCCGGGGTCATGTCATTCGTGGTCTTCGAGCGAAGTTTCTTCAGTCGACGAGTTGCCACAAAGCGGTCGCCCGCGAACACATTCGGGCCCATGAGGCAGCCTGAATAGAAGTGGTCGTGTTCGTACCAGCGGTTGTACGCAACTTCGAAGCCCTCGTGGGGCTCAACCATTGTGAACAGAAATGTCCCGACCTTGACCGGGTAGTCCTTCTCTGAAAGTGCCACGTTTCCCCCTCGGAATTTGTGAGGAGGCCACGTTAGTTCCGGTTTAGCGGGCCAGGAGTGGGCCTACATGGGTTCCGAAGGCCTCAACCTGCTCGGCGTACTCTGCCGCACTATCGGCGTCGAACTTCACCTGTATTTGGTTCACTTCGCCGGGGGTTTCGGCCATGATCGCCTCGGCGATCTGTTCCGGCGAACCTGAGTGGCAAGGCTGACGGCGTTCGCTCGATGGTGTGCCCACGTAGACATACGGGGTCACGACGTGACCGAAGGCGAACGGTTCGTCGGTCTTGCCCAACTTCTCTCGGGTGGAAAGCAACAGATCAAGGCTTTCACGGGTGGCAGGGCCCTGGGGCAACCAACCTTCGTAGGCGGCAGCGCGACGGATGGCGGGATTTGATGACCCACCGATCCAAATCGGTGGCCGGGGAGTCTGCACTGGTCGGGGAAGTGCGCCCATGTTTCCGACGTAGGTGTTGGAAAGCGCCTGGGCAAAGTCGACGAGCGTGGAATCGGTAAGTGGTCCTCGATCAGCAAACGAGACGCCGAGAGCGTCGAATTCCTCATCGACGTAACCGGCTCCGATGCCGGCGATTGCCCGTCCACCGGAAAGATGGTCAAGCGTTTCGAACCCCTTCGCCGAAGTGAGCGCGTGGCGATAGGCGATCACGTACACGTGGCTGAGTAGAGCGACGTTTTCGGTTGCTGATGCCAGAAAGCCAAGGGTGGTGAGGCAGTCCTGCCACCACAGCCCCATCGTCGGAACTCTTTCCTTGGGGACCGTGATGTGATCGCAAACTGCGACATAGAAATAGCCGCTGCGATCAGCTGCCTGAGCAATACGCAGAAGGTCTTTTGGTGTCGCGTTGGCTTCCCACTTCGCGACGAAGCGCGGGCCCTGCGATTGGATTGGCAACTGCGTGCCAAAGACGATCGTTCCTTGGGGGACTTCTAACATCCCGAGACCTTAATCACGCCGGCAACGAGGTTGAAACGCACGGGCGATAGACCACGGGTCGGTTACGAAACAACGCCTCGATCTTTCAGTTCCGCAATGACATCCCAGTCGCGGCCGGTCTCGAGGAGGATCTCCTCCGTGTGCTCACCGTGTTCAGGGGCGCGAACGAGTTGAGGTGCGATGCCATCGAACTGGGCTGGGCTTGCAGCAAGGGAGAACGTGCCGCCCGGACCTTCAACGGGAGTTATGTAGGAATTGGCAACGACCTGAACATCGTGAAGCGCTTCGCGCGGTGTTTGCACAACTGTCCAGGGGATCGAGAGGCCATCAAGTCGGGGAAGCCAGTCGGCAAGATTGCGAACGGCGATGGCGCGATCAATTTCGACGATAAGTTCTTTCGAGTGTGCGATTCGATCGTCACCAGTTTCGAAACGATTATCGGTGAGAAGGCCGATTCGATCAATGCGTTCGCAGAAGTCAGTGAAGTTCTTTTCGGTTTGCACGCCAGCGAAATAGATCGTGCGCTGATCTTTCGTTGTGTAGCCGGCAACCAGTGGATTTGGAAGGTTCGCATGTCGAAGGCGTGGGATTGCTTCGACACCGTGTACATCACTTGCGACGAGTGCGGGAGCAAACATCCAGGTTGATGCAGAGAGCAATGACACATCAATCACTGCTCCTTCGCTGGTTCGAGTACGCCGGTACAGCGCAGCAGCAACTGCGCCTGCGAGGAATGCGCCTGATGCAAGGTCGCCCATCGCTGGTCCCGGCTGCGGGACAAATTCATCTGAAACCATCGTGGCGGCATGCGCCATCCCGGTTCGCGCCCAGAAATCGGTGTGGTCGAAACCACCCGTTGCCGCTTCGGGTCCGAGTGGGCCGTGACCAGATGCTCGCGCGTAAATCACATTTGGTGCGACGGCTTGGTCATCGGATATGTC
>JAEMTX010000200.1 GCA_016462055.1 Acidimicrobiia bacterium
GCCACCTATCACCCTCGCCCCTAGACAACACAGCCCGAGGGGTCCATGATGACGAAGTGGGCAGCGCCGGTTCACGCTCATTCGCCAAGATCTCCCACTCTTGGCCATGGCCGGCGGTGATCACGCCTTCACTGCGCCTGAGGGCGTGGGCTGACGCTGCCGCCACTAGAGCGCATCGACTCGCGCGTAGTTATTCGCGAATATCAGGACTTTCATGAGTCTCCTATGCTTCGGCCGTGAAAAATCTGTGGCGCTCAATCAGGAACACCCTCGCTACCGATCTCTCGACACTTGAACACATTCGCCCCATTCGCTCAGCGTTCGTGATTCTCGCTGCACTCAGCTACACCTACCTGAAGCACGATGTTCGATCGCTTCTGCCTCTAGGTCTAGGGCTCCTCTTCACCGCAATTGCCGATCGAGGCATCTCATTGCGTCGTCGTGTCACCTCAATGGCTGGTGCGACGATCGGGATCACGCTTGGAACCGCTCTCGGGTGCGCTGTCTCCAGCAATCAATTCCTGCACATAGCGACTGGCGGTTTTGTAGGTCTGCTCTGCGGCCTCATTGGAGTTGCGAGCATTCCAGCGATGACTACTGGCGTCCTGACCTTGGTCATTTTCACAATTTTCTCAGGTTCGCCGATCGATCTCTTCGAATGGAAGGCGAACACGGTTCTCATGTTGCTTGGCGGATGCATCATGATCACCGCCGTCGCCGTTGAATTCGGCGTTCGATTCCTAATCAAAAGAATTCCAGACACCGACGACAAGTCGTATGGAGAGTCTTTTTGGGAACGCTCGAGGGTTCACTTCCATTGGACTGACCCCTTCATCCTCCACTCGATTCGGCTCCCAATCGTGATCATTATCGCGACCACTCTTGAGGAGCTCCTGACCTTTCCGCACTCGTATTGGATTCCAATGACTGTTGCTTGGATCTCTAAACCCGATCCTGAAGGAACAGTAGACAAGGTCGCCCGTCGGGTAATCGGAACGCTGTTCGGCGTCGTTTTCGCCGGAACGCTCATCGCGACCACGCCTTATTCAAGTGTGTTCGCACTCATAATGGTCGGGATCGCGTCGTACCTCGTCCTGGCCTTCCTGACGCCCAACTACGCGGTCACCACCGCAGGGATCACAGTGTTTGTGTTCTTTCTCTTCCGGATCGTTGGCTTCCCGATGGCCGGATCAATCGATGCCCGCGTTCTTTCGACTCTCATTGCTGCCGCGCTCGTACTGACGGCCGTTCGCATTGGGCCTCAACCTCGGCAACTTACGACGCCTGCCCCCTAAACCGCTCTTGGTTGGATTAGATCATCGCTCCTCTGGGTAACCAGCAGAAGTCCGCTGAATGGTCATGACTCTCTGTTAGACAGAAGAAGGAAGTTAAAAGAGAGGCAGTGATCTATGAGCCCGACCAAGAAACAGATTCGGATAGGACTTCTCGTAGGCGCCATCATCCTCGTCGCTATTGGCGTGTATGCCTGCTCTTCGAAGACTTCTTCGTCAAGCACACAAGCACCAGCACCGGCGCCAACTAGAGCGCCGGCGACAACTAAGCCACCGGCGACGACAGCAGCGCCCGCGAGCACAACGACCTCAATTCCCTGCGGTGATCAACCAGGCACGGCCACCTTTGGGACCGGGGGCGCAAAGAAGTCGTGTTGGAACCAACAATTCGGCGCCACCACAAAGTCCGGTGCGGTCGTCACTTGCTATTTCGACGCAAAAGGTTTTGTTGCCTGCCAAGAAGTGGTCAAGAACAGCAGCGGCGGTTACACCTCGACAACAGTTGGTCTCTATGCGGTCGACGTGAGCGGTCAGTCGCTCTTTCAAACGTGCAACCAACAGCCGAACTGCCCGGCCTTGAGTAATCCGGCGGGCTGGCAGACGATGCCCGCGGGCTCGCAAACAGAGGCCTACGGAATTGTTTGTAAAGCGACTGCCGATGGCGTTACCTGCACACAAAAAGTTAAAGGCAAGGGTTTTACGATTGGTGATAACGGCTACACCGCCGTCGGATAACTAGACCACTGCCCCTAAGGATCTTTAGCAGTAGATCCGCCGACGTCGAGATTGGAGCCTTGCCGCAGAGATCCTCTGTGGCAGGGCGTCTTTCGTTGTCCTTAGGACTCCGATGTTCGATAGTCGCCGAACTTCGCGTCGCGTTTCGACAGCGCTCCGGTGAGACCACCCTCTGAGTCTTTCTCTGCGATGAATGCCTTGAATGTCTCGGTACCCATCGTCAACGCACACAACTCTGTGCCTTGACGAATTGCGGTTGGGAAGCCCATGACGGCCATTCCGCGGTGCACCGTCCGCTTGTTGATCTGCGCGATATCGGTCGGAATCATCGCGATTCGCTTCGCCTTCTCAAGAACCTGAGCCTCAAGTTCATCGGCGGGATACGAACGAGTAGCGAAACCTGATTGCGCCGCCTCAGTTCCGCTGATCCAGTCCCCCGTAAGCATGAGTTCCATTCCGAGCTTCGGTCCGAGCAACCACGCGTGCCACTGCATATCGGGCGTGCCAAATCGAACCGCTGGGTAACCAATACGGGCATCGTCGGCGACATAAACGAGGTCGCAACCGGTGGCGAGTTCCGTACCGCCCGCGAGGCAATAGGAATGGATCTGTGCGATCACGGGCTTTGCGAGATCCCAAATGCTCATCCAAGTCTCCGTGACCTCACGGGGGTAACTGCCGAGACCATCGGCCGACTGATACGCCGGGGGTTCACCGTCAGTTGGACTGCCAGCAAGGTCATAACCAGCCGAGAAACATTTCCCTGCGCCTCGAATGATCGTGACGCGAACACTGTCGTCTACGTCGTGAGCACGCAATGCGTGCATGATTTCCCGACGCATTGTGGCTCCAAGCGGGTTGCGCTTGTCAGGGTTGTTGAGCGTGATCCGTCGCACTAAAGGCGCTGGCTCGTCAACGATGATTCTTTCGTAGGTCATTGCTATCCCCCATGTCGTTTTTATGATGATGCCACGCTCCCGCATTGGGGGCGGCCCACGAAGCTCCCCCGATCACCTCCCCCAAATTCAGCGGGATGGTTCCCTCCTCACGGCACTGGAACCAAGCAGAGGGTTGTCTTGCCGTCGAACAACTGAAACTCGGTAGTGAGTGAAGGACATGGGCGAGGGGTCTGCACAACCGAATCGACAACCCCCGAGGACAATTTGTCGCAGGTAACCACGAGTGCAACCTTGCCCGAAGGCCCAGGAGTCACCACCACGCAGCTGCCCTTCGTGAATATCTGTGCAGCCGTCGCGCCATTTGACGAAGACTCTGGCCCATCTTGTGACGTCGCATAGGCGCTACCGACGATTAACCCAACGCCGATAAGAACTGCGACTGCCACCGGAAGCCACTTCCAGAGAACTGCAGTCGATGCCGGAACGAGAATTCCAGAAGGCGGGGGTGGTCGCCGATCGGTCAGATCTGGTCGAGTCGCTTGAGGG
>JAEMTX010000201.1 GCA_016462055.1 Acidimicrobiia bacterium
CGTCGAAGAAGACCTCGTCGATGATGCGTGGACAAGCATCACCAAGAAACTCCTCGCCATGCGTCTCAATAACACCTCAGGCCTCAGCCCTGAGGAACTCGCGAAGACAATGGAGATTGCGGATTTCACCAAGATGGAAGAGGTCCGGGCACGAGTTGACGAACTTGTCGACGACGCAGCCACCGCCGAAGCATTGAAACCTTGGTACCGACAATTCTGCAAACGTCCTTGCTTTCACGACGAATACCTGCAGAGCTTTAATCGAGACAATGTCAGGCTCGTCGACACCAACGGGAAAGGTGTTGAGCGAATCACCGAAACCGGAGTTGTGGTCAACGGCGTCGAACACGAACTCGACTGCTTGATCTACAGCACCGGCTTCGAAGTAGGAACCGACTATGCCCACCGCACTGGTTTCGAGATTTACGGGCGAACTGGCGAGAGCCTCAGCGAAGCATGGGATGAAGGTGTGCGGACGTA
This sequence comes from Acidimicrobiia bacterium, assembly GCA_016462055.1. Taxonomy (GTDB): domain Bacteria; phylum Actinomycetota; class Acidimicrobiia; order Acidimicrobiales; family Acidimicrobilacustridaceae; genus Acidimicrobilacustris. The sequence goes on from JAEMTX010000201.1 coordinate 481, forward strand.
TCACGGACTCCTTCTCAACGGATTCCCCAATCTGTTCATGCAGTCCATCGCCCAGGCGGGGTTCACCGTGAACTTCCCCTATCTGATCGAGATCCAAGCAACCCATTCGGCATGGTTGATCAGCGAGGCACTCACTCACCAACTCGGCCCGATCGAACCCACCGAGGAGGCTGAAGCCGCTTGGGTCGAAACCATCGTGCTCCGCAACCAAGGCTCCGCCGAAAGTTCCGCCAACTGCACTCCGGGCTACTACAACAAAGAAGGCATGCCTGACGATCGCTCCCGGCAATCAGGCATGTACTTTGGCGCCCCCACCGAGTATGGAGACATCCTTCGCCAATGGCGCGATAATGGAACACTCGCTGGAACGACCCAGCAAAGAGAGAGTTGACACCATGTTGAACGGAACGTTTGATCCTTCTCGTTACAAGTGGCGCAGCGTTTCAATCGACGGTGGCCCCCACAAGATCAATCACGATTACACAATCTTGGGCCATGACCTCGACGCCGGAACGCTCGACATGGTCGTGCGCTGGAGTGGCGATGGCGGCCACTGCCCCATTCATCGCCACACAGCAACAACCACGGTGATCGTGCTTGAGGGCGAACAACATCTTTGGGATATTGACAAGGGTGGGGTCGTTGGCGGCCATCGCATGCGTAAGGCGGGTGACTACGCTCTCACCGGCGCAGAATCGCTGCCCCACCTTGAGCGCGGTGGCGAGAACGGCGGAGTGGTGTTCTTCGGCGCACATTCGCCCACAGGACTGCTCTACGAGATCGTCGACGAAGACCTGAACGTGGTTTCCAACGTCACGATGGAATCGATTCTGGCCGACTTCGCAGCCAACACCTGACTCCGATCGGACCACCGATGTGACCGGACGGTAACCTTCAGCTATGACCGCTCCGGACCTCACCACTGCCGCTTCCGTCATCGAGACCGCCCACGGGGTAGTCGACGCTGGCATTCGCCACATCGCCGCCAACGGCGGTCCTGACGCCAATCAGGTTGTGGCCTATGACATCGCACATGCAGCGTCGGCGGTAGAGACCGGACGAGCGATGCTCGCGTACGGCACTAAGGGCGAACTTGAAGCAAAATTGGCCTGCGCCTTTGTTGCCGATGCCATTGGCGAACTCCTCCCCAAAGTATTCGGCCGTGAAGCAGAGTGGAACATCGCTCCCGGCACACTCGAGAGCACGCGTGTCTTCGTCGCCACTTACCGTTCACCAGAGTTCTTGGCGTCGTTGGCCGACACTCCCGGGCCTCGGCATCTCGAGAGCGATTTCGAAATGGTGCAGGACACGTTCCGCCGATTCGCTAACGAAAAGATCGCACCCGTCGCCGAACACATCCATCGCGAAAACTTGGATATCCCCGAAGACCTCATTCAGAGTCTGGCCGAACTGGGTGGTTTCGGCCTCTCGGTTCCAGTCGAGTACGACGGTTACAGCGAAGGCGGCGAAAGCGAATACATGGGAATGGTCGTAGCCACCGAAGAACTGGCCAAGGTCTCGCTTGGCGCTGGTGGCTCGCTCATTACCCGTCCAGAAATTCTTACTCGCGCTCTTCTCGCCGGTGGCACCGAGGAACAACGACGCGAATGGCTTCCGAAGTTGGCATCAGCGGAGGTCATGGCTGCAGTTGCTGTCACTGAACCCGATTACGGCTCCGACGTTGCTGGCGTTAAGGCCACCGCCACTCCGACCGAAGGCGGTTGGCTCATCAATGGCGTCAAGACCTGGTGCACCTTTGGTGCGCGCGCCGATGCGCTCATGCTCCTGGCCCGGACCAACACCGATAAGTCACTCACCCACAAAGCGCTCACAATGTTTGTCGTACCGAAACCACGAGGCGAAGGTCACGGTTTCGCATTCATGCAAGACACTGGTACTGATGGTGGTGCACCTGGGGGCGGAAAGATGGAAGGTCGAGCAATCGATACCATCGGCTACCGCGGCATGCACTCCTACGAAATCGCGTTCGACAACTGGTTCGTTTCCAATGCCAATCAGGTTGGCGGCGATGAAGGCCTCGGTAAAGGTTTTTATTACCAGATGGCTGGTTTCGAAAATGGTCGTTTGCAAACTGCCGCTCGCGCCGTCGGCGTCATGCAGGCCGCTTACGAAGACGCTCACCAGTACGCGCTCGATCGCGTTGTATTTGGTCAGCCCATTGCCGAGTATCAATTGACGCAAGCAAAGCTCGGACGCATGGTCGTACTGACTCAGGCGGCGCGACAGTTCTCCTACGAGGTCGCCAAGCTGATGGCCAATGGCGAAGGAATTCTTGAAGCCTCAATGGTGAAGGCCTACGTCTGCAAGGCCGCCGAATGGGTCACTCGCGAAGCCATGCAGATCCATGGTGGCTTTGGATACGCCGAGGAATACAACGTCAGTCGTTACTTCGTCGATGCTCGAGTGCTTTCAATCTTCGAAGGCGCTGACGAAACCTTGTGCTTGAAGGTCATCGCTCGCCGCATGCTCGATGCGGTGAAGTAGCCGACGTTCCTTTAACCGAGCGCAGCGATTGCGTCGGCAACAGCGAGAATTCTCTGATCGTTGTCAACATGCAGGATCTCGATCATTCGGACGTCGACAGTGACTACGCCGCGTCCTTCGGCCTGAGCTTCATCGAATGCGGCGATCACTTTGCGTGAGTACTCGATCTCATTGACTGACGGAGCGAAGACCTCGTTGCAAGGTTCGACCTGACTCGGATGAATAAGAGTGCGGCCATCGAATCCGAATTGCTTGCCTTGTACACATTCGGCCCGAAAACCTTCATCGTCTTTAATGTCGTTGTAGACGCCGTCGAGGATGACCTTTCCGGCCAAACGCGCCGCCATCAGACATTTCTGCAAGCCGAACAACAACGGCGCACGACCGGGAACGTGTTCGGCGTACAACTCTTTGGCTAAATCATTCGTACCCATAACGAGGACAGTGAGTCGGTCAGAAGCGGTGGCGATTGACTCCGCATTCAAG
>JAEMTX010000202.1 GCA_016462055.1 Acidimicrobiia bacterium
GCAGCGGCTTCTTCGACAACAGGTTCGTCGGCCGGGGTCTCGATGACCTCGGGCGCGCCGCCCTGCTTTTCGATGAGTGCGGAAAGTCCGTAGGCGAAATCGCGAGGAAGTGCCTGCAGAAGTCCAGCAAACTGCACCATCGGGGCCGCAATGAGTCCAGCCAATTGGGCCAGCAATTCCTCACGGGGTGCCACGTTGGCGAGTGCCATGGCGTCTTGCGCGGTGAGTAATTTCTCACCGAGAAGACCGCCCTTCACCACCAGGTTTGGGTTGCCCTTTGCGAAATCACGCAGGGCCTTTGCGACAGCAACGGGGTCTCCGGTGCCGCCAGCGGGAACGAAGGCGATGGCCGTCGGTCCAGTCAGGTGTTCGTCAAGGTCAAGACCAAGTTCATTCGTCGCACGACGAACGAGCGTGTTCTTGTAAACCTTGTAATCGCCACCGGCTGCACGAAGTGCCGTACGAAGTTCCGCCAATCCACTGACGTCAATTCCGCGGTACTCGGTGAGCAGGACAGCTTCGGCATCGGTGAAGCGCTTACGCACCTCCTCAACCACGGCCACCTTTTCCGGTCTCGGGTTTTCCATCGCACCTCCTCTCATCTGGTGTGTCTCTTCCGGTTCACCAGTGCAGAACACCGGATCACCGCTGGGCTGGTGTCGAGTCATTCCGGAGAATGCATTGACACCGGGTTGCCACGTCGGTGATTCCCTGGAGAAAAACACAACGGGGCGTCCGCCGCTTAGCGCGAGAACGCCCCGAAATTGGGAGGTTCACCTCGTCAGGTGGGTTCCGAGGAACCTGTTACACCCCGAAGGGCACCGGATGTCTGCGGCGAGCGGATTCAATTGCCATCCTGAGCAAGCTCACGATGGGTGTTCCCGAAGGAACGGATTGCGAACTGTAGTTGCGGGCCTCAGCCAGAGGCCAGCCCGCAGGTCAAGCGAAATCAGACCTCTTCGAGAGCCAGCATGCGCTGGGAATCAAGCTTGACGCCTGGACCCATCGTCGATGACAGCGAGACCTTCTTGAAATAGCGGCCCTTTGCTGAGGAGGGCTTTGCCTTCTCGAGTTCTTCGAGCACAGCCCGGAGGTTGGCGACAAGTGCGGGGATCTCAAAGGAAACCTTGCCGATCGGGACATGAATGTTGCCCTGACGGTCGGTGCGGTACTCAACCTTGCCGCCCTTGAAGTCGGCAACGGCCTTGCCAACGTCGGGAGTAACAGTGCCGGTCTTGGGGTTCGGCATAAGACCACGCGGGCCGAGCTGACGGCCGAGCTTGCCAACCTGAGGCATGAGATCGGGAGTGGCGATGACGAGATCGAAATCCATCATTCCGCCTTCGACCTGCGCGAGCAGATCGTCGGTGCCAACGAATTCCGCGCCAGCGTCACGAGCGGCCTGAGCGGCGTCGCCAGCGGCGAACACGGCGATGCGAACATCGGTGCCGGTGCCGGAGGGAAGGGCGACAGTGCCACGAATCATTTGGTCGGCCTTACGAGGATCAACACCAAGACGAACCGAAAGTTCAACGGTCTCGTCGAACTTGGCCGGAGCCATTGTCTTGACCTTCGTGATCGCTTCGGTCAGACCGAACTGAGCGGCGCTGTCATAGGAAGCGGTTGCTGCGTTGTACTTCTTACCGTGCTGTGCCATTTTGGCTCCCTCGGGTCGGGCACCACAGTGGGTGCAAGCGATTCACCTGCCGGGCGAGGTTGTCCGTGGCATGGCGGGTTCGCAGGTGCGAACCAGTACTGCGATTAACGAATTTCAATGCCCATGGAACGGGCAGTACCAGCAACCTGGAGGCGAGCAGCCTCGAGATCGTTGGCGTTGAGATCAGGCATCTTGACCTGAGCGATCTCGGTGACCTGTGCGTCGGTAATGGAACCGGCGACAGCCTTGGAGGGTGTTTGCGAACCCTTCGGCAGACCTGCAGCCTGCTTGATAAGCACCGAGGTCGGCGGGGTCTTGAGGATGAAGGTGAAGCTGCGATCCTCGAAGATCGTGATCTCGACGGGCACGATGGTGCCCTTCTGTGCCTCAGTCTTGGCGTTGTATTCCTTGCAGAAATCCATGATCGCTACGCCGTGTGGGCCGAGCGCGGTACCTACGGGCGGGGCCGGGTTGGCTCCACCTGCGGGGATCTGGATTTTCACGACGGCCGAAACCTTCTTCTTGGCCATGATTGCGACTCGCTTCTTTTCTTTCGTTACCAGCGCCCATCGGGCAGCGGGAGATTCTGACGGCTGGGTGCCGTCTCTGACAATTCCGGCGGCAAACGCCGTCGATTCCTAGAGTTTTGCGACCTGCGAGAACTCAAGTTCAACAGGAGTTTCACGACCGAAGATGTTGACCAGCACCTTGACTTTGAGCTGATCTTCGTTGATCTCGACAATTTCGCCTGAGAAATCGGCGAACGGGCCTTCCTTGACGCGAACGGTTTCGCCCTCTTCGTATTCGAGACGCGGCTTGCCTCGCTTGGTGGAAACTTCGTCGCCTTCTTCCTTCACCGTGAGGAAGTTTTCGACATCACGACGGGGCAGCGGAGAAGGCTTTGCACCCTGACCAACGAAACCGGTGATGCCTGGCGTATTGCGAATGACGTACCAAGAGTCGTCGGTCATATCGCAACGAACGAGAAGGTAACCAGGGAAAACTTTCTTCTGAACGACCTGCTTCTTGCCGTTCTTGAATTCCACGACGTCTTCCATGGGAATGACGCATTCGTGAATGCTGTCTTCCATGCTCATCGACTGCGTACGAGCTTCGAGGTTTTGCTTGACCTTCTTCTCGTAACCCGACTGCGTGTGCACCACATACCAGCGGCCGGGACGATCGAACGGGCTTTGCGGACGCGGACGCGCCTGCTCGAGCAGTTCATCGGTGTCGATGACTTCAACATCGATCTCGGCGTCGATTACTTCGATCTCGCCAGCATCGTCGACGATGACGTCGATCTCTTCTACGAGTTCTTCGACAATCACGTCTGATGCAACTGCATCTTCGAGATCAGTTTGGTTGAGGGATTCGTCATTCATGGTCATCAGGCGTTGAACAGTTTCAGGACGGCCTCGGAGAACACCCAATCGATACCGAAGATCAAGAGAGTGAAAAAGATGAGGGTGACGATGGTGATAATGGAGTAGTTGATGGTCTCGGACCGAGTGGGCCACGCGACCTTGCGCAATTCAGAACGAACCTCCCGAGCAAACTCGACCGGACTGGTGCGTTCCTTCGCGCGCGGTTGGGAGCCTCGACGGGCGCGAATGGGTTCGCCATCGGGGCCGAGTTCGCCCTGACGCTGCAGCATTCGTTTTTGTTCTCTATTGAGAGCCATGAAGACGCTTCCATTACGTTTCGCGTCAGATGCGACGCGGATTTTTCGAGCAGGGCAGGAGGGACTTGAACCCCCAACCGTCGGTGTTGGAGACCGGTGCTCTACCAATTGAGCTAC
>JAEMTX010000033.1:0-9202 GCA_016462055.1 Acidimicrobiia bacterium
GCTGACGTTATTCGTGTCAATGGTCGTGAGCTCGCCGAGATCGAGACACGTGACAACGGGCGTGTTCTGAACGAAACGCTGATGGGCGATATCCCAGCATGCGAACAGATGTTTCATTTCTTCGCTGGCGCCGCCGACAAAGTGCATGGCGATACCGTCCAAGTCGGTCCACACAGTTTCAATTTCACGCGACGCGAACCCCATGGCGTGGTTGCAGTGATCATCCCTTGGAATGCACCACTTTCACTTATGTCGTCGAAGGTTGGAGCGGCACTGGCGGCCGGGAACACCGTGGTCATAAAGGCTGCAGAACAGGCGGCATGCTCGGTTCTCCGGTGGGCATCACTGCTTGAATCTGCAGGCCTCCCGCGCGGTGTTGTCAACGTGGTCGCCGGACTCGGGGAAGTTGCTGGCGATGCCCTGGTGTGCGATTCCAGTATCGGCAGGTTGACGTTCACTGGTTCAACCGAAACAGCCCGCATCATCCAAGATCGCGGGTCGTCCTTGATCCGACCTCTCCACTTCGAACTCGGAGGGAAGTCGGCGAACATCGTTTTCGCAGACGCCGACCTCGATGCGGCTGCCGTTGGCGTGAGCACGGCAGCGATCTTTACCGGAGGCGCCGGTCAGACATGTGTCGCTGGATCCCGGATCCTGATACACGAGTCGATCCTTGACGAGATGATTGGGCGAATAACAGAGATCGCGTCAAGCGTCGTTCTAGGGGATCCCACCGATCTGGCGACAACGATGGGCCCTATCGTTTCGGCCGAGCAGTTGGATCGGGTGCGCGGTTTTATCGAGAACGCTCCGGCCGACGGAGCTGAACTCCTCCTCGGCGGCCGATCCCGTGCGGTCGAGATCTTCCCATCAGATTCGCCGATGGCTTCCGGATACTGGGTCGAACCCACGCTGTTCCGCGTTCCGGGGAACGACCTGTCGATTTGCCAGCAAGAGATCTTTGGCCCCGTTGCAGTCATCATGCCGTTTGCCGATGATGAAGAAGCCGTGGCGCTCGCAAATGACACAAAGTACGGACTCGCTGCGGGTGTCTGGACAAGTGACCTGAAGCGAGGTCACCGGATGATTCGCGATCTCCAAGTGGGCTCAGTCTGGGTCAACGCCTACCGGCGGATCCACTGGGCGCTTCCATTCGGGGGATTCGGGAATTCGGGATTTGGGAAGGACTCAGGTCTCGAGAGCGTGCTCGAGAACACTCGCATCAAGACCGGTTGGGTCGATCTTTCATGAGCGGCACTCATCCATTTCGTGATCGGACCGCGATTGCTGGTATCGGCCGAACGGATTACTCCAAGAATTCCGGGGTGAGCACCCTCACGCTCGCGCTGCGAGCCATTCGTGCGGCTCTTGATGACGCGGGACTTGCGACATCAGATGTTGACGGAGTTGCGTGTCATCGTGTCGGTGATTCAGTGCAAGCCACGATCGTCGCCCAAAGTCTGGGAATCAAGGACATTCGGTTTCATCTGGATCTCTTTGGAGGTGGCAGCCAGTCGGCGTGGACGGTCGGACTCGCCGCCCAGGCAGTTGCCGCCGGGGTTGCCGACTGCATCGTGTGTTGGAGGTCGATCAATGCCCGTTCGGGTTTCCGCATGGGGGGAACAGGTCGCGCCGCGCCGGATTCGATCGAGTTCCAGTATCAGAGCCCGTATTGGTTCGCAACGCCACCGCAGCAGTTTGCGATGTACGGGCGTGCATACATGGACAAGTACGGCGTGACTTCGGAAGATCTGGGACGTGTTGCGATTAGCCAAAGAGAATTCGCAACGCTGAATCCGCGGGCGATGATGCAGGCCCCGCTTTCCATGGATGACTATCTGGAATCACGCATGATTGTTGAACCTTTCCGGCTTTTCGATTGCTGTCTCGAAACGGATGCAGCTGTGGCCGTCGTGATCACGTCAACGGAACGGGCACGAACTTTGCGCCAACGCCCGGTCCTCGTGTCCAGCGCCGCCTGTGGCGGTGGCCACACGCTCTACTCGAATGGCCGCGACGATCTATCGACGAGCGGTGCGGCTCAACTTGCACCGAGACTTTTTGATGCCGCTGAGATGTCCCCGAGCGACATTGATGTCGCTGAGTTATACGACGCCTTCACGCCACTGGTCCTCTTGCAACTCGAGGACTACGGATTTGCGGCGAAGGGCGAAGGAGCTGCGCTGGTTGCTGCGGGGTCGACGTCGCTAGGTGGTTCACTCCCTGTGAACACTCACGGAGGTCATCTTTCCGAAGGTTACGTTCACGGGTTGAATCATCTAGCAGAAGCCGTCGACCAACTTCGCGGCGATGCCGGTCCGCGCCAGACAGTTGGGGCCGAAGTCGCCCTCGTCACCGGTCAACCCGGATATGTGGCTGGCACTTCGTCGGCATTGATCCTTCGGGCGGACAAGTGAACATCAAGCGTCCGATCCCCATTACTGATCTTGATTCTGTCGATTGGTGGTCTGCAGTTTCGCGACATGAATTTGTCTGCGCGCGTTGTTCGGATTGCAATGTGTGGCGCTGGCCCGCCCGAGCAATTTGTGGGGCATGCGGTTCCATGACCTGGGAATGGCAGGAGCTCACTGGCAACGGAACGATAGCGAGCTGGATCGTCAACCGGCATGGGTTTGGAGGCGCGTTTCCTCTTCCATCGACGGTTGTTCTGGTCCGCCTTGCAGAGCAGGATGACTTGCTTTTACCCGGCGGCTGGGCTGGTTCGGCCGATGGCGTCGACCTCTCGGTCGGTCTCTCGGTGGTGGTCGGATTCGAAGACATCGAATCCGAAGGCGGCGACTCGGACCAGGCAGTGCTCTCGTGGGGTCCTCGCCATGACTGAGAACCTTGTCCGGCCCTGGGACGCGGTCGACTATCAGGATTTGATGCGCAAGTACGCGCCGGCCCCCGACTACTTCGAATCGTCCTACCTTGACTCTCCGGCTGAAATCGAGTCGGTGCAGTTGGAGCGCCTCAAAGCGAAGGTCCACCAGGCGTCGAAAGTTCCGTTCTTCCGCGACCGATGGGCGAAAGCAGGAGTGGGTCCTGACGATCTGCGGTCGATCAAAGATCTGTCCAGATTTCCGACGTACACCGTTGATGACATTCGGAAGAGCATCGATGATCACCCTCCATTCGGCGATTACCAGGGTGTTGTTCCATCAGACGCAACGCGCGAACCGATGCGCGTCTTCATGTCAGGCGGAACAACGGGCAAGTCGCGACCGACGTTCTATACGCAGTGGGATCGGGATGTCGGTGCACTCCTGACGGCGCGTGCGCTGTATATGCAGGGGATCCGGCCTGGCGACGTGGTCTTGAACTCCTGGGCCTACGGCCTCCACAATGGTGCCTTCTCGTTTGATGAGGCACTCGCTCGTTGGCTCAATTGCGTGGTGCTCACAACGAGTACAGGCAATGTGACAAGCACCGAACGGCAAGTCGAGCTGGCGATCGAATATGGGGCGTCGGCCATCTGCACAACGGGTGACTATCTCCTACGCATTGCGGAGGCAGCACGCGCTTTGGGATATGACCCGAAGGTTGACCTCAAGCTCCGGGCGCTGCCGAACATCGGTGATCCCGAGGTGCTCTCGGAAACGTTCGGAGTCGAGTATTTCAGATCATATGGATTCCACGAAGTCCAGTGGGTATCCGTGGAATGTCCAGCGCATGACGGCCTTCACATTTTCGAAGATGCCTACATAGTCCAGGTGGTCGATACCGAAACCGGTGAAGAACTCCCTGACGGTGAACTGGGAGCGATTGTCGTAACCGAGCTCTACAAAACCGGGAGTTCACAGTTTCGGTACAACATCATGGACCTCTCCTTTCTCCATCCACGCGGACAATGTGAGTGTGGATCCTGGTTGCGACGAATGGGGCCGTTCGCAGGTCGCGGTGACAACATGGTGAAACTGAGGGGAATAAATCTGTGGCCGGAGGGAGTCGGCGAGGTTGCATGTGCTGTGGATGGCATCGATCCGGATTATTTTGTTCGGGTCTGGCGCGATGGAAATCGAGATGAGATGGAAATCGCGGTTGTCAGTCGCAGAGATCCCGCGTTGTTCGGCTCCCAGCAGTCGGAACTCGAAGCAGTGCTCAACCAGCGTTTCGGAGTGAGAATTCACGCCAAGGTGGTTGCTCCGGGAGCTCTTGACTCAGACACTGAATTGCATACATCACCAAAATCAAAACGCTTCCGCGACGAACGATAGGAGGAACCGCAAATGACCGAACAGCGTCCGATCGGCAAGGTGTATAACATCGCGCCTCAACCACACGATGAATCGAACACGCAGTGGATTGATGCAGGAGTGGTACGCATCGGTGTCGAGTACCGGGATGTATCCCCGGAGGATCTTGAGGCGCTCTATTCGCGCGATGCGGCGGAGCTTGCCGAATTGCGCGAGAAGTCTCCGGTGGGTGGATTCTCCGATGAAGGAGTGTCACTGCACATTGCAGGAACTGTTGATGGGCACGAATATCTTCGGTTCGATGTCTTCGATGGCGAACCGCACTATCACTACGTTCATAAGGTCGTACCCGGCGGAGAAGTGACGAATCAGGTGATCGACTTCGACGCTGCGGCGGAAGGCGACATGCTTGAGTGGGCCTTGGCGCGAATCGCGACCCGGCTCCCCCAGATGTTGACGGCCGCTGGTGGCGCGGAACTGGCTGGCATGATCAATCAATCTGAATTAAGCGCAGCTCTTGATCAAGTGGCGCGATTAGCAACGGCCGCCCAGTCCGCTTATCGGGCAGGACGGGATGGAAAGGATTGTCGATGACTGCTACCACAACCGAAATTGGCAAGAGCACTCGAATTCGTTTGATGCAGGAGGCTGAAAAACTCTTCGCGGAGCGCGGTATCGATGGAGTATCAATTCGCGATATCACCAATGAAGCCGATGTAAGTTCCGCTTCAATTCACTATCACTTTGGCTCAAAGGCGGAACTTATTGCAGCGATCCTTGACTGGAGAGCTGCGGAAGTCGGAGCTAGGCGGGCAACATGGCTTGACCAAATCGAGAGCAATCCGGACGCTTCTTTGCGCCAGGTTCTCGAGGCGTTTGTCATTCCGACTGCGGAAATGGCTGCCGATATAGAAGGAGGTGGGCAGTTCCACATTGGCTTCTTGGCGGCGGTGTTAGCGAACCCTGCGCACATGCCTTTGTTGATCGCCGCATTTGAGCCGTATACCCACCGATTTGAGATCGCGTTAGCTCGGGTCACTCCACACCTCGATCCAAATGTGCGGGAGTTGCGACTCGCGCTAGCAAAAGACATGGTCAATCGTGTGATCGGCCAACCTGATGGGCCAGTTCACGCATGGTTAGAGATTCGGGCTCCCGGTGCAGACGATGAATTACCGGAACGACTCATCGATTTTTTGAGTGGAGCGTTTTCCGCTCCATCGGACAATAAGTCATGACTCTCATTATCGATTATTTATGTAATGGGTTCTTGCCGTCTGCTTCTGAAGCATGGCAACGATCGATCGAAGCCCAAGGGCTTTCTCTCAAGATTCGTCAAAATCCCGATGACGGTTTTTGTGATCCGTCAACTCTCGTTGAGCGAATGGACGCATTAGGAATCTCTGCGTTGCAGATTGTTATGAGCGATGAACAGCATCACCATGGCGCGTTCAACTTTTCCGATGTCACTGCCCGATATGACGAGGTTTCCGATCTCGTGCGCTCATACCCAAGCCGGTTCTATGGGCTTTGGTGTTTTGATGCAAACGGCGGAATCGCAGGCGTTGAACGGGCTCGGGAAGTTCTCCGTAACGACTGGGTGGTTGGTTTGTATAACCATGTTCACTCTTGGGATCGGCCATTTGATCATGCCGACTTCTATCCCTATTACATGCTTGCATCGGAACTTGATATTCCCGTCGTGATGCAAGCGGGAACGTCAGGAGGGCTCGTCCCAAGCGAATGCGGTCATCCCATCGGGGTTGATCGCCCAGCTATTTATTTCCCGACAGTGCGCTTCGTGCTCTCTCATACGGGTTGGCCATGGGTTGATGAGGCAATTGCGATGGCTCTGAAATTTCCAAATGTATTTCTCGGAACGGCGGCCTATCCGGCTCGACACTGGTCTTCGTCGTTAGTGGAATTTCTGCGCGGACCGGGACGTACGAAAACGCTTTTTGGAACAAATTTCCCCACAGTTGGCCACCGCAACGCTTTGGAGCAGGTGGCTGAGCTCGATCTAACAGATCAGACGCGTGAGGATTATCTGGGCGGTACCGCTCGCAGAGTGTTCTCCCGGTTGCCATGTTGAGAGCAAATGAGCTACTTGCGCAGGGGTTTCGTTTGGCGGAGACACCAGACCGATCTTTGGTGCCTGAACCATTGGTGAAACAAGAACTTTCGATCCGTGGAGTCTCCGTTCCACGGAGCGTTGCCATCGAATCAGACTGCACCGATCCTCAGTTGCGAGTGTCACATTTGTCTTCCCCGCTCGTTGTAAAAGCTTTCGGTCCGGGGATCGTCCATAAATCCGAACTTGGAGCAGTTGTTTTAGGGGTTACCCACGAAGAGGTTGCCGCAACTGTTCGAGTAATGGCGGGCAACTTATCCAGCCTCGGTCTATCCCCAACAGGTTTTCTAATCGAAGAAACGGTGCCGCCTGGAATTGAATTAGTGATTGGGGCAACACGTACACCCTTTGGAATCACAATCGCTTTTGGTCTTGGTGGTGTTATGGCCGAGATCCATGATGACGTATCGGTGCAACTTGCTCCGCTAACCGTTGAGAGTGTGGAGACGCTCTTAGACGGGTTCCGCTCGTCCGCGCTTTTACGCGGAGCGCGGAATTCACCTCCGGTGGATCGAAATGCACTTGTCGAATTGCTTTTAGCAATTGCTGGTACAGATGGATTCATAATGAATCTGGGCGAACAATTCACAGATCTTGATTGCAATCCAGTCATTGCGCGCCCTGATGGGGCGACCGTCGCTGACGCTCGGCTCATTTTGAAAGACCCTGATCCAATCGTCGACGACCGCGCCCCGCCGGTTGATTTCGAAGCGCTCTTTTCGCCGGCGTCCATAGCGGTCGCTGGGGTATCAACCAAGGGGACAGGGTTCGGGAATCGCGCAATCGCCGCCTATCGGGACTTCGGTTGGACTGAGGGTCTTTCTGTTATTCATCCTTCCGCAGCGAGCGTTGACGACACTCCGGCTTACTCCTCTGTAAAGGAGATCCCGGGAGGAGTGGATTACCTCCTGGTCGCAGTTCCTGCTGCGGCGTGCGCCGATCTCGTTCGATCAGCGGCTGGGTTTGCCCGTGTGGTCCATGTCGTAAGCGGTGGTTTCAGTGAAGCAGGGCCTCAAGGGACTTCTTACGAATCTGACCTTCTGAAGGCGGCTAGAGATTCGGGAGTCCGCGTTATTGGTCCGAATTGTATTGGCGTTTATGCGGCTGCCGGTCGGCAGACATTTTTGTTAGGTGCTCCATCACAAAGCGGAGGTGTGAGTGTAGTCAGCCAGAGCGGAGGTCTTGCTGGTGACATCTTAAAGATTGGGGCGGCCCGAGGACTGCGCTTTGCAAAAGTTATTTCAGTCGGTAATGGGGTTGACGTTGCTCCAGCAGAATTTGTCGAGCACTTTCTCAATGATGGCGAGACACGGGTGATTGGCTGCTATCTCGAAGGTTGTTCAGGCGGTGAACGGTTGGTCGCTGCATTTCGCGAGGCGCAAGGACGCGTGCCTGTAGTCGTTATGACCGGTGGGTTGAGCGACCAAGGATCCCGCGCTGCAGCCTCCCATACGGGTGCGCTCACAGGCGATCGACGCATCTGGAGTGCAATTCGCAGGGCAACGAATGTGGCTGTTGTTGAACGGCTTGAAGACTTCATTGGGGCGCTGGTTTACATACAACGATATTCAGGGTCTGTGATTGAAGGTGGCTCTGAAATTCTGGTGGTAGGCGTCGGTGGTGGAGCCTCAGTACTTGCTGCAGATGCGTGTGATCGCTCCGGATTAAATCTCGAACCAGTCCAACCCGAAATCGTTGAGTCACTGCGGGTGCTTGGTTACGGTGCCGGAACGAGCGTTTCAAACCCCATCGAGATTGGGGTGGGTCCGGCGGCACCACCAAATGTATTTGATGAGGTTCTTGAGAATGTTCTGTCAACCCAAAAATTCTCTGATGTTCTGTTGCATGTGAATGTGCAGTCGTATTACGGCTTCGGTACGGCAGGTGTTGCGCCGCTTTGTGAATTGATCAGATCGGTAGCTTCGTCCTGGAGTGCACCGCGCTACGAGAAATCTCGATTCGCACTTGTTCTGCGGAACTTGAATGCGGCACCCGGGGTTGAGCGAGACAACGTTCTAGAGACTGCAGCTGCAGTTGGTCTTCCAGTTTTTGAAAATTTTGATGAGGCTGCCGTGGCAATAGCGGCCACAAAAGAAGTTGCGCACGGAGAAAACCGATAGTGGGGACAGGCAGGTCATCAAAGTCACTTCGAATCAAAATACACAGAAAAAGCGAGGGAAAATGGAAAAGAAAATGAAGCCACCAGGTGTCGCAGCAAGTTTTGAGGCGGTGAATTGGAATCCATCGGGTCTGCCGGATGATCCAGATGAGATTCTGGACTGGCTCATTGATGGTGAAAAACGGGGCGAGTACTACCCGCTTCTGCGCAAGTTGCGCGAAGTTGCACCGGTGTACAAGAACCGACCCGAGTTATTCCATGGGGCATGGATGTTTACTCGGTTTCAGGAAACTGATGAGATATTCCGTGATCAACGGGTCGTGAATAATCCACAGGTGATTGATGAGGCTTTCAATCATGGAGATGGCTCATTCACGGGGGTTATGCGTGATGTCATGTTGTGGCAAGAGCCGGAGCCCCATCAACGGGTACGTAATCTTGTGAAATCCGCGTTCACTCCAAGAGCGATAGCTCGGTGGCAGCCGATTGCGGAGCGGGTTGCAAATGATCTCATCGACAGATTTGAGGGCGATGATCAGGCAGACCTTGTGAAGCAGTACAACTATGAAATCCCGTTCAACGTCATCGCCCATATTCTTGGTATTCCTGAAGAGGACTTCCCGGCGATCAGATCGTTCGCGTGGGATTTTGCGCGGGCCGGCGAAAAATTGGTTACTCCGGAAGTCTCTAAGTGTGGTGACGAAGCGGCTCGCGGTCTAGTCGCTTATTTCGAGAATCTTGCGGAAGTCCGATCGG
>JAEMTX010000033.1:9212-10141 GCA_016462055.1 Acidimicrobiia bacterium
CGGGAAATCCTGGTGATGACTTGATGTCGTCGCTGCTCACAGCAGAGGCAGATGGTGCGCGGTTGTCGCGGCGAGAACTCGTTGCGAACTGCATTCTTTTGCTTCAAGCGGGTCACGAAACTACTCAGGACCTATTAGGCAATGCCCAGGTAGCTCTTTTCCGTAACCCTGATCAATTGACGATGCTTCGCGATAATCAAGAACTCATGAAGAATGCGGTCGAAGAGTTTCTTCGGTACGACGCTTCGGTGCAGATCAATCATCGGGTTGTGCTAGATGGAATGACTATCGGCGATATTGAGATCCCAGTCGGTGGGATGATTTATATATTTCTCGGAGCAATTAACCGCGATCCAACTCGCTATCCGGATCCTGATCGACTTGAGATCACCCGTGATGTGACAAGTCATCTGGCGTTCTCGTTTGGTGCGTACTACTGCATCGGGGCTTCACTCGCCCGCATCGAAACCGCGGTTGGCATCGGGACTTTGCTTGATCGGCTGCCGGAACTGCGACCTGCAACCGGTGAGTTTCGATGGCGCGACACGCTTCAACTACGTGGACCGCAGGAACTCTCAGTGGCTTGGTGACCAATGCCAATGGCTAAATCAATTTGGGGAGACAGGAGGGGCAGTGGCGGCCAAAGTTCAATTCGGCACCGGTACAACTACTCGTGACTTTGGCGAGTATCGGCGTTGGTTGGAAGCAGCCGAGTTTGCTGGATTTGATTTGCTCACTGCGGGCGACTCGCAAACATTATGGGCAGATTGCTTTTCGATGCTCACAGTTGCCGCCACCGTCACCAGCCGTCCTCGGCTCGCGCTAACTGTCACTAATCCGCAAACACGCCACCCTTCTGTTTCCGCGGCGGCGGCAGCGTCAGTACAACAAATCTCGGGCGGTCGATTCTCCTACGGCATATCTTCGGG
>JAEMTX010000033.1:10151-13364 GCA_016462055.1 Acidimicrobiia bacterium
TCTTCGGGTGACTCCGCGCTCCGAAACATTGGGGTTAACCCCAGTACTGTCAAGGAACTGGGGGAGTACGTGACGGCCATGAAAGCTCTCACGGCAGGTGAAACTGTCACTTGGGAGGGGAACGATCTTTCGCTTCGGTGGCTGACGGATCCAGTTCGGGTGCCCGTGTGGATCGCCGCAGAGGGGCCCAAGACACAGCGACTTGCTGGCCAGATTGCCGATGGAGTGATTCTTTCCAATTCCCTGACTCCCGAGCGGCTTTCACTAGCAAAAGCCAATATTGCTGCTGGCGCAATTGAGGTAGGTCGAGATCCGGAGTCCATAGAGATTTGGCACATGTGCAATCTGATTTTCGCTCCAACAGAAGAAGCTGGAATTGATTCGATCCGCTCAGTTCTGGCAGGAACAGCGAATCATGTCTTTCGTTTCACTTTGAAAGGGAAAGGGTTACCTGAACATCTTGAGGGCCCGATGGCAGCGATGATGGGCGATTACCAGTCTCGTTTCCATGCGCATCCTGGATTGGCGAACCCGAATGAAAAACTTGTGGATAAATATGGGCTTCGTGAATACCTCGCCCCACTTGGCACAATTGCGGGCCCGCCGGAGCACTGTGTTGAAAGAATTCAGGAAGTAGCAGCGATCGGAGCGACGAACTTGATCGTGAGTCAATTTGTGGCTGACCAGTTTACGTGGATGGAAACTTTTGCTCGTGAGATTGCGCCCAACTTCAGATAAAGGAGACGGCAGTGCCCGTTAACGGAGTAGCAGTCATCGACTGTCATCACCATGTTGGAACGCTCGAAGCGCATGGAATGATTTTTTCTCTGGATGACAACAAGAAAGATTTGCAAGGGGCAGACAGAGAACTTCGCATCGCGGTGATGAGTAGACAGGGCGTTGACCAGGCGGTCGTGATCCCTGGTCATGGGTATCTTCGTCCCAATGGAGTTGCCGATACCCGTGTTGTGAATGATGCCGTCGCCGCTTTTCGCGACAGTGCCCCAGAGCGATTTCCAGCGGCGGTGGGTATTGCCGAACCACTTCACGGGAGCGCTGGTCTCGCGGAGCTACATCGGATGCGGGATGTTTTGGGTTTTGTGGGTGTGAGCATCCACGTTCGTTTCCAAGGGGTTCAGACCGATAGTCCGCTTGTTAAAGCTTTGGTCCGTGAGGCAGCAGATCTTGGACTTGTCCCATTCGTCCACGCCATGGACGGGGTCCCCGATGAATCGATTTGGCGCGTTCAGCAGTTAGCTCAGGAGATTCCAGAGACAACGATTCTTGTGCTTGACGCGTTAAATGGCGTCGAACAGGCACGCCACGCAACAATCATTGCTCGTGAAACGCCGAATCTCGTGTTTGATACCAGTTTCGCTTATCACTACATGTTTGTTCAGGCCATGATCGATGCGGTTGGATTTGAGCGGGTCTGTTTTGGCACCGATTACTACTCAATGTTGCCTGATCCTCAACCGAGTGTGGTTCTAGAACATTTCGAAAAACATGAGGTAGACCTAGAAATCCGTCGAGCGATACTCGGAGGAAATTTACAAAGAGTGCTCGGACTTCATTAATAACGGAATGTGGCGGACCACCGTTTCGATTTGATTTCCCGACCTCAACGTAAAAATCAGTTTTCGATGCGATTGATTGCAGCCCAGATCTTTTGTGGGGTGCAGGGCATATCTAGGTGCTGAACGCCGAGGTGCCTCACGGCGTCGATGACAGCGTTCTGCACAGCGACCGGAGCAGCGATCATTCCGATTTCGCCAACGCCTTTTGCCCCTAGGGGATTGCGCGGGCTGGGGGTCTCAATGAAATGTGTTTCGATAGCGGGGATCTCCGCCGCGCTGGGCACCGCGTAGTCAGCGAACGAGTTTGTTAATGGATTCCCATCCTCGTCGAAGACGAACTCTTCATAAAGCGCCTGCGAGATTCCTTGGGCTGTCGCACCAATGACTTGCGATCGAGCCGAATCCGGATCAAGGACAACGCCACAATCGGTGACAGCCACATGACGTATCGGGACCACTTTCCCTGTCGCTCTATCGATTTCAACCACCGACAGGTGCGCGGCTGCTGGATAACTTGCTCCGGCTTGTTCGTAGATGCAGTTCGCCTCGATTGGTTCCTCCGAAAAAGTAACGAGTTGAGCGAATGTCAATGAATGGGAAGGGACGCCGCGTACGCCGATTGAGCCCCCGGGGTAGAAGACGATGTCTTCGATGTCGGCTTCGAACTGTTTGGCGGCGGCTTCTCGAAGCAAGTCGTGTAATCGTTCGACAGATCGAAGAACTGCGGTACCTGCAAGCTGAGCCGTTCGTGATCCCATCGTTCCATCGCTCTGCGACCACTGGTCGGTGTCCCCCTCAACGACATAAATCTGGTCACTTGTGACGGGGAGTAATCGTTGAACGATTGATCGATACAGGTTGCCGTGTTGCTGACCAGCAGATGCCGAACCAGTCAAAACAATGATGTTTCCGTCGTCATTGAGGCGGATCGAGGCACCTTCAGTGCGCGAGAACCAGGCCGTTGAATCAACAACGATTGAAACGCCAATTCCCAAGAGTTGGCCGCTTGTGGTGCGACGCTCGAGTTGTTCTTGGCGCAGGTTGTGGTAGCCGCTTTCTGTCACAAGGAGATCGAGTAACTCGTGGTAGTTCCCCGAGTCGTACTCGAGTCCGGTGGGAGTCATGTAAGGGAACGCGTCGGCGGTGAGAAGGTTCCGTTTTCTAATCTCAACAGGGTCAATACACAGAGCATGGGCAAGAACATCAAGTGTTCGTTCGAGCATCACTGCGGATTCGGAACGACCAGGTCCTCGGTAGGCGCCGACAGGTGGAAGGTTCGTGACGACTGATTGGGCCGTGATGTTGGCAGCGGCGATCCCGTAGGGGCCGCATACCATCATCCGGGTCTTTCCCGGTTCCACTGCGCCAACGTTTGGGTACGCCCCGGCATCAGCAGTGATATCGGCTTCGATGGCTAGTAATCGTCCATCCGAAGTGGCATGCAACTTCACGTGATTACGAACACCACGACCTTGCATCGAACTGAGGTTGGCATTGCGATCCTCAATAAAACTCACGGGTCGACCAAGTAATCGGGCCGCGGCAGCGACGACGACGTGCTCGCAAACGCCGCCGGCAGCTTTCCCTCCGAATCCACCACCGACGTTGGGGACCACGACACGAACATCGGAAAGTT
>JAEMTX010000203.1 GCA_016462055.1 Acidimicrobiia bacterium
CTCGATATTGGCTTCCCAGCCAAGACCAGCGGCCGACGAGATCATCGTGATCGACGAACCCGCACCAAGCATTCCCTTGGCAATCAATTGATCAATCATGTGTCGATGACCAATGAAGTTGATCTTTTCGATGCCAGGGGTTCCATCGGCAACGCCAGCGCATGAGAAAAGCGCATCAATGGTGCCGCCACATTGGGTGATGGCGGTATCGATCTCGCCTTTGTCGCGAAGATCGACCACGATCGACTCAAAGCCCTCAACTGGGACGTGGTCCATCACCACGACCGCGGCTCCCAGCGAAGCGACCTGGCGAGCAGCTGCGGCACCCATTCCTGTGGCTCCGCCGACGACCAGCACACGCTTACCGTCGTAGCGAAATGACTCGTTCCCCATGACTCCCCCTCACAAGATCACGCCGAGAACCGTTGAGGCTCACGCTTTCTAACCACCGTAAACTATATTGAACCGAGATTCACACAGATGTGATCGACAGGATTTGAAACCGGGCAAAGCTCGGCGCTCGCGGGAAACGCGATTGGGGAAACGCAATGGGGGAAATCCAGTGACCGAGCTTTGGCATGAAGAACGTCTCTACATCGATGGTCAGCTCGTAGAGGCTGCAGGCGGAGCTACCTATCCCAATATCAACCCCGCCACGGAAGAAATCATTGGTGTCGCCGCCGATGCTTCGGCCGAAGATGTCGAGATGGCGATCGCCGCCGCACGTCGCGCCTTCGACACCACCGACTGGTCGACAAATATCGAACTTCGCCAGCGTTGCCTCCGTCAACTACACCAGGCCTTCATCGACAACTTCGATGCCGTCACTGAACTTACGATCGCCGAGGTTGGTGTACCCCGAATGCTTATGGGTGGCCCGCAACTCATGACTCCTCTGGAGTACCTCACCTATTACGCCGACATGCTTGACACCTTTGAATGGTCCTACGACCTCGGCGTCTACTCGGGTATTGCCGGAACTGCCCATCGTTGGGTTGAAAAGGAAGCAGTTGGTGTCGTTGCGGCAATCACTCCGTGGAACTATCCGCACCAGATCACCTTCGCGAAGTGTGCGCCCGCCCTTGCTGCGGGTTGCACCGTCGTTCTTAAGGCAGCTCCCGACACACCCTGGAGCGCGCTTGCTCTTGGGCGCTTGATCCACGATCACACCGATTTTCCTCCTGGCGTCTTCAACGTCATTACATCAGGCAACAAGACCGTTGGTGAAGTGCTCACCACTTCGCCGGATGTCGACATGATTTCGTTCACCGGTTCAACCGCAACTGGGCGCCGCATTATGGAAGCGGCATCGGCCACGGTGAAGAAGGTCTTTCTTGAACTCGGCGGCAAGAGTGCACACATCGTGCTCGACGACGTCTCCGACATGGCCTCGGCAACCGCAAGTCCATGTTTCATGGTGTGCACGCATGCCGGGCAGGGTTGCGCCACCTCAACTCGACTGCTGCTTCCTCGCAGCCGGTACGAAGAGGGAGTCGAAGCCACGGCGGCGATGCTCGGCGCACTCCCCTATGGCGATCCTCAAGATCCGGGAGTGATGACCGGTGCCATCGTCAACAAGGCTCAACTCGAGCGCATCGAAGGGCTCGTCGATAGAGCTGTCGCTGCTGGCGCTCGTGTCGTTGTTGGTGGCGGTCGCCCCGAACAATTCGAAAAGGGCTACTACTACAAGCCCACATTGTTGGCTGATGTCACCAACGACATGGAAATCGCACAGGTCGAAATCTTTGGACCGGTTCTTGTTGCCATTGCATTTGATGGCGACAACGATGCAGTCCGCATCGCCAACGACTCACCGTACGGACTTTCTGGTGCAGTGATGAGTGATGACCGTGAGCGCGCGCTCGCGGTTGGTCGCCGCATCCGCACCGGCACCATGTCAATCAACGGTGGGTCGTGGTACGCCGTCGACGTTCCCTTCGGCGGTTACAAACAGTCTGGCGTTGGTCGTGAATCAGGCGTCTCGGGCTTCGAGGAGTACCTCGAAGAAAAGGCGCTCGCCGAACCGGCCTAAGCCCAAGGCCCAACGGTTCGAAAGGCAAACGGACTTGCTCCGCTCGGAATGACATCAAGCGGTTGCTCAATTTCCGTAAATGTTGGTGCGTCAATCTCAAGTGCGATTCGCTGCAATGCGCTGCCGTCGAGGCCATAAACATTGATCGCCGTGCCACCCAACATCGCGCGGACAGCCTCTTGATCAAGACCTTCAAATGTAAAGCGCATCGACAGGTGGCTCATCGGGATATCACCAGCCTGAAATGTTGATTCCATGTGCGGGTAATCCGAACCCCACATCACACGATCGCCGTACCCATCGCGGATGGCTCCTTGGGCTTCAGCTCGCGAAAGAAAACTCCCGCCGATGAATACATTGCGGTGCAAATATTCACTTGGGGGTTTGGGGACTTGTCGTCGAAGCGGCCCGCCCATCGATGTGGCCGACTGGTAGACCGAATCGAGTTCGTTCACGAGATAAGGCCACCACTCGCCTGGTTGTTCAGTGAGCACAAGTTTGAGATCAGGATGGCGTTCGAAAACTCCAGCGAAAATGAGAAGGTGTGCGGCGCGACGACTCGACCACCCACCACTCTCAATCGACATCAGTGCAATCAACTCCGGGCCCTGAAAGACAGCAGGATCGCCAGCGCCTGAATGGGTCGTTAGCGGCATTGACAATTCTTCCGCTGCCGCCCACAACGGCTCCCAAGATGGATCGTTGTAGGGCGTGAGCCAAGGACGCAGTGCGGGAAAGTTCACTCCTTTCAATCCGGCATCTGCTGCCCAACGCAACTCATCGACAGCGGCTTCGACATCCCACATCGGCAGATGTGCGAGTCCGATATGCCGGTTCGGAGCATCCGCATTCAATTGAGCAAGCCACTCGTTGTAAAGATGCATGCCTACGGCAGCGAGTTCCAGATCATCAGGCTGGCCGAGCATCGAACTCTGAAACGGAATTGGCTGATTGTTCTGGCTCCCGTGAAACACCACTTCAGCAGCAATACCCTCGAAATCAAGATCTTCGCGGCGAGCAATGGGGTCGAAGTGACCCTTCAACCATTGATTGCGCCACGGCGAATCCGGCTCATCAGTGGAATCATCGTGCTCCACATAGCGCCCGCGAGAGCGTCCTCCCTCTTCGACATAGGCATCGAACTGCGAGAGAAACTCCGATGGACAAAGCGGTCGAAGGTCCTCAATGAGTCGCGGCCCAATGTGACAGTCGGCAGAAACGATGACGAGCGGTTTCATTTTGTCGATCATGCTCTCTGGCTACTGACCGAGACGATTTCGCCGGTCATGTAGGAGCTGTAGTCGGAGGCCAAAAACATCATCACGTTGGCCACTTCCCACGGCTCTGCCGCACGACCGAATGCTTCACGCTTGGTGAGTTCAGCAAGCGTTTCTTCTGTGGTGG
>JAEMTX010000204.1 GCA_016462055.1 Acidimicrobiia bacterium
AATCAGGTTCCTGAACTCACCCATGACGAGATCGCCGGGTGGGGTCAAGACGGCGATGTCACCCGCCAAGTCTTTCAGGTCTTTATGCTCCGTCACGATTTCGAACACCCGCAAGTTGCCAGCCGCCTCGTCGAGGTTGAAGAAGTACTGGTTGAGGTCGTCGGAGCAGTACATGTTGTGAACGCGGCCGGTGAGGGACTCTTGGCGCAGATCTTCGACCTTGAACTCATGGGTCAATTCGTTTCGCTCCACGCTGCGGTTGAACAAGGCGTCGACCCTGGCCCAGTTCCGGTCGTGGCAGAGATTGCGTCACGCGTTGGAGACGCCTGAGCCGTCTAGACTTTGACCAGGCTGAACGCAGGGTCAGAGGGCCGCAGCCTCACAACCGGTTGTCACTGAGCTGACCTCCATTCGGAGGTTTGGTCTAGACGTCCGCGTTTCCCTCTTGAATGACCCCCTAGCCGGATCCTCCGGACCGCACAGAAAGTGCTGCATATGACTCTGACCGTTGACCGTTCTGATTCCGGCATTGATTACAAAGTTGCCGATCTCACCCTTGCGGGCTTTGGCCGTAAGGAGATGCAACTCGCCGAGCATGAAATGCCTGGTCTCATGTCTCTGCGCGCTGAGTTCGCCGATAGCCAGCCCCTCGCTGGTGCGCGCATTGCTGGCTCGCTACACATGACGATCCAGACCGCAGTGCTTATCGAAACGCTCACATGTCTTGGGGCTGACGTTCGTTGGGTGAGCTGCAATATCTTCTCGACGCAAGACCATGCCGCTGCTGCGACTGTTGTTGGGCCGAACGGGACCCTTGAACGACCGACCGGCGTCCCGGTTTTTGCGTGGAAGGGTGAAACGCTCGAGGAGTACTGGTGGTGCACCGAGCAGATCCTTCGCTGGCCCGATGGCGGCGGTCCGAACATGATCCTCGACGATGGTGGCGACGCCACACTTCTCGTGCACAAGGGCGTGGAATACGAGCGTACCGGAATCGTCCCCGATACTACCGAGGAAGATTCCGAAGAGTGGGCGATTATTCTCGACGTACTCCGTCGTACCGTGGCCAACGAGCCCGAGCTTTGGCACGGAGTTGCCGCAGGCATCAAGGGTGTTACTGAAGAAACCACCACAGGCGTGCTCCGGCTCTACCAAATGCAAGAAGCAGGACAACTCCTGTTTCCGGCTATCAACGTGAACGATTCAGTCACGAAATCGAAGTTCGACAATCTTTACGGGTGTCGCCACAGTTTGATCGACGGCCTGAACCGTGCCACCGACGTCATGATCGGTGGCAAGGTTGCTCTCGTTTGTGGCTACGGCGATGTCGGAAAGGGTTGTGCAGCTTCACTGCGCGGCCAAGGGGCTCGCGTCATCATCACCGAAATTGACCCGATCTGTGCGCTGCAAGCAGCCATGGAGGGCTACCAAGTAGCGCGACTCGAAGATGTTCTCGACACGGTTGACATCTACGTAACCGCTACCGGTAACTTCAACATCATCACCGCCGAGCACATGGCCAAGATGAAGCATCAAGCCATCGTGAGCAACATCGGCCATTTCGATAACGAAATCGATATGGCGGGCCTCAAGAAGATGAGCGATGTGCAACGAGTCAACATCAAGCCTCAGGTCGACGAATATGTCTTCCCCGACGGTCACTCAGTGATCGTGCTTGCCGAGGGTCGTCTCATGAACCTTGGCTGCGCAACTGGCCACCCGAGCTTCGTGATGTCGAACAGTTTCTCGAATCAGGTCATCGCACAGATCGAACTCTACGGACACACCGATTCCTACGAAAAGCAGGTGTACACGCTTCCCAAACATCTCGACGAGAAGGTGGCAATGCTTCACCTTGATGCGCTGGGCGTGAGGCTCACCAAGCTCACTGAGGAGCAGGCGTCGTACCTCGGCCTTCCGGTCACGGGCCCGTTCAAGTCTGATCACTACCGGTACTGATACCGTCCGACCCGTCTGAGGCCGTTTTGGTCTCGGACGGGTCAAGGGTA
Source organism: Acidimicrobiia bacterium (assembly GCA_016462055.1). Taxonomy (GTDB): domain Bacteria; phylum Actinomycetota; class Acidimicrobiia; order Acidimicrobiales; family Acidimicrobilacustridaceae; genus Acidimicrobilacustris. Next base: position 2,010 of record JAEMTX010000204.1, read on the forward strand.
TTGGCCTAATGGTTCTTTGGGGGTTGTCGTGGAGCAATTGTCGGGCAAGGTCGTAGTTGTCACCGGAGCAGCGAGCGGAATTGGGCTCGCACTCGTAAAGCGATTCGGCGCCGAGGGCATGAAGGTCGTCATGGCCGATATCGAGGTGCCCGCGTTAGAGGCAGCGTCAGCGTCACTCCCGGCATCGATTGAACGCGTCACTGTCGCCTGTGACGTTTCCGATGGTGATCAGATCGAGGCGCTTCGTCGAACTGCGATTGATACCTTTGGAGCCGTTCATGTTGTTTGCAACAACGCTGGTGTTGGCGGGGGCGGATCAATGGCCGACATCAATATCGCAGACTGGAAGTGGGTCATTGACGTCGACCTGTGGAGCGTGATTCATGGCATCCGCGTCTTCCTTCCTGGCTTGCTTGAACAGGGTGAAGGCCACATCGTGAATACGGCTTCGGTTGCTGGTTTGTTCTCGGCACCGTTCATGGGGCCCTACAACATCGCGAAATACGGCGTGGTCGCGTTGTCGGAGACGTTGTGCAGCGAATTGGCCATGCAGCAATCAGAAGTTGGTGTCTCGGTGCTGTGCCCCTCCTGGGTCAAGACGAAGATCGCCAGCTCTGCTCGTAATAAGCCTGGAGTCAGCGCCGAAGAAGTCGACATGATCTCGGAACTCGCGGGACCAATGATCGATGCTGGTATGAGCCCAGACCTTGTTTCTGACGCTGTGATCGACGCGGTGAAGTCGAAGAAGTTCTGGATCACAACTCATGACGACACGCCGGCGGCTGTCACCTTGCGGACACGTTCCATCATCGAAGGAACAAATCCTCCGCAACTCATGCACTGATTGGCGACTATTCAGACTGTCGATTGCCCTACCGAAAGTTCGGGGGACCCATGTCGTCCTTTTGAGTGCTCGGTAGTTTTCCGCAGTGCTTCAATGGTGGCGTGGTCACGTCGACGGCTTTCTCGAACAGTGGTTCCCGACGTCATGCACACGTTGCGGTTCTCTCGGGGGTTCACCGTGTTCGAGCTGTATCGATCAGTTCGTTGGCGCTGCACCAATCCCTGAAATCCCCCCGCTCAAACGCGTCGCTGCGCTCCTTCGGTACGACGAAACCTCTCGCCCATTTATTGCTGATCTGAAATATCACGACGCTTGGAGTGTGGTCCGGGGGCTCGCTCCGGCTCTGTCGTTCTTGCTCGAGGACACCGTTGGTGCCCAATATCGTGACGTGGTCCTGACCTGGGCCCCCACGACTCCCGAGCGAGCTCGAGATCGTGGCTTCGATCAAGCCGAGGTGCTCGCCAAGGAACTGGCCCACAGGTCCGGTCTACCTGTCCGTCGGCTGCTCCGTCGGCTGCCTGGCGAGCATCAGACGGGCCGAAACCGCTTTGAGAGGTCTCAGGGGGTCCATTTCGTTGCT
>JAEMTX010000205.1:0-817 GCA_016462055.1 Acidimicrobiia bacterium
TGTCGAAATCCGCACTTACGAAATCATTTACCAGATCCTCGAAGATATTGAAAAGGCCATGCTTGGCATGCTCAAGCCTGAGTTCGAGGAAATCGTTACCGGTGAAGCCGAGGTTCGCGAGATCTTCCGTGTTCCCAAAGTTGGCGCCATCGCTGGTTGCTATGTCACCAATGGCCAGATCACGCGTGGTTCCAAGGTGCGCTTCCTTCGTGAAGGAACAATCATCTGGAAGGGTTCGGTCGCATCGCTCCGCCGCTTCAAGGACGATGTCCGCGAAGTCGCTTCCGGATTCGAGTGCGGTATCGGTCTCACCGATTTCCAAGACCTCAAGCCTGGCGACATCATCGAAACCTACGAAGACCGCGAGATCCCGCGCACCTAAGTTTTGTCGGACGGTTCGCCGTTCGCACTCCTTAGGGTCAACCAGGAGGCGTTTGCATGAGTCGACGAAGTAACCACGGCTCGGCCCGTCAGTATCCGCGCACTGCTCGACTCAACGAGTTGTTGCGCGAGATCATCGCCGGCGAACTTGAGCGCATGGACGATGACCGCTTGCATCTCGTGACCGTCACATCGGTTGATATCGAGGGCGATCTTCGTCACGCCAAGGTGTACTTCGATTCGATTCAAGACGAAGAGGGCGATCCCGAAATTCTTGAAGCATTCGGCGAGATTCGTTACAAGCTCCAGTCCGCCATTGGCCGCGAAGCGCGTATGAAGCGCACGCCCGAACTTTCGTTTGCGCCTGATCCCGCAGTTCGGGCCGGCGCACGAATTGAATCGCTTCTGGCCGAAGGACCCCGACCGGAACCCGATC
>JAEMTX010000205.1:827-3426 GCA_016462055.1 Acidimicrobiia bacterium
GAGTCACGCGGGTGCTGAAGTACCTGACCGCGCTGCCGAAGACCTATACCTGCGAAATCGTTTTTGGAACGGAAACCTCGACGCTTGATTCTTCTGGTGACATCACTGCAACGCATGACATGTCAGCGTTGACGTTTGCGCAGGTAGAAGCCGCCGTTCCAGAACTCACTGGCGACATTATGCAAATTCCGCCGATGGTGTCGGCGCTAAAGATCGACGGGAAACGTCTTCATGAACTCGCTCGCGAAGGAATTGAAGTTGAGCGTGCGCCGCGTCCGGTCACGATTCATCGCTTCACGGTTGCGCCGACTGCTGATCCACTTGTGATCACTGCCGAGGTGGAGTGTTCCTCGGGCACCTACGTCCGAACCCTCGCTGCTGACCTTGGTCATGCCCTTGGTGGGGGTGCACACCTGCGTGAATTGCGCCGCACCGCCATTGGGTCGTTCACGTTGCACGAAGCGCACCCTCTCGAGAAGGTTTCGCCCGAACAACTGCTGACGCCAGCCGAGGCCATGCGTGATCACCCCAAAGTGACGGCAACAGAGGTAGAACGCATCGATGTCGGCCACGGCAAGGTGCTTACGATCGATGAACGCTTTGTCGGAGATGGGCCCTGGGCAGTCGTAAATTCGGAAGGCGTATTGTTAGCGATGTACATCGCCCATCGTGGCGGCACGGCCAAGCCCGATGTTGTCGTCGCCCCGGTCGACGGACGGTAGCGTTCAAGACGACATGGACGTCATCTACGACAACCAACAGACCGATCGCCTCGATCAGGGCGCAGCGATCACCATCGGCGCATTCGATGGCGTGCACTGCGGTCACCGCCAGGTGATCTCAACCTTGAAGGCCCTCGCTGCCGAACGTGGCCTGCGAACTGTTGTGGTTACATTTGATAAGCACCCAGCTTCGGTTGTTCGGCCCGAATCGGCCCCACTCTTACTCACTGACTTAGATCAGAAACTCGAACTTCTCGCCGAGTGTGGGGTCGATGCCACCTTCGTTGTTCGATTTGATGAGCAGCGGGCCCAGCAAACAGCTGCCGAGTTTGTCGCTGAGGATCTTGTCGGGTTGTTGAACGCAAAACTCATAACAGTGGGAAGCGATTTCCACTTCGGCGCGAAGCGTGCTGGCAACGTTGCGCTACTGGTCGAGATGGGTGCGCAACTCGGCTTCGAAACGCTGGCTCATGAACTGGTCGATCTGAACGGAATCCCATCGACCGAATCTGTCTCGTCCACTCGGATACGTGCGGCCTTGAGTAATGGAGATCTTGAAGCGGCCAACGCAATGTTGGGTCGACCTCATGAGGTCCGAGGTGTTGTTGGCCACGGCGACGGGCGTGCACGCGATCTTGGGTTTCGAACGGCAAACCTTGCCGTTCCTCAGACCATCTGCTTGCCAAAAGATGGCATCTACGCAGGTTGGTGCCGCACCGCTGACGGCATAAACCGAGCGTGCGCGATTTCACTTGGCCGCCGGCCCACGTTCTATGAATTCGCTGAAACCTCGCTCCTCGAAGCTCATCTCATCGATTTCGAGGGCGATCTCTACGGTCAGCAACTCGCTGTTCAGTTCATCACTCACTTGCGCGATGAACTGAAGTTTGAATCGGTCGATGCGCTCATCGCCCAAATGGGTAAAGACGTCGATCAGTCTCGGGCGTTACTGCTTGGTTGATCGTCAAAAATTGACGGTTGTTACCAGGGCTCGTCGGGAATGGCGAAATGTTCGCTGTACGCCCGCATCTGCTTGCGTCGGGCCGGCACGTCGATGCCAATTTGGTCAACGTCGTAGATGACCTTTCCGAACCGGTCGCGCTCATGAGTGGCGCCGTAGTTGGCCAGTGCAGCTTCGGCTCGTTCATCCATGGGCTGCCCGGCGAGTTCATAAATGCGACGAATGGTGCCGAGGTCATCGCCCATGAACTCATCGAAGCGAATGTCCATCGATTGCTCTGGCCCGCCAAGTAGCGCTCGGTCGCGCATGGCTGCATTCAACATGTCATCGAGGCGGTCGGCCCAATAATTTGAGATCGCAACGGGGTCAACCGGCGACAACGACGTGCGGGCGGAGTACGACACCATTGTTCCCATCGACACCATCACCGAAATCGGATCTCGATGCGTCACAAGGAATGTCGCGTCGGGGAACGTTGTTGCCAACGGCCCGAACTGCTCAAGGTGCTGAGGTGACTTCAGAATCCAACGTTCACCACCGCGCAAGAACTGACACGCTTTCAGTACCGTCTTCATGTATTCGTAATGCGGTGTCTGATCGTGCGACTTGTAGTAGTCACGCCAAGTGGGCATCGGCGCCATCGTTTCAAACATCATCGTTGAGAAATCAATGGCGAGAATTTGGATCTCTTCATGAACATGCCATGTCGTCATCTCGTGCATGCGATTGAAGTCCGGCATGATGAGTTCCATAATTTGCAAGCCGGCTTCGGTGCGAGCGAGGCGAGGATCATCAGGTGTGTTCGCAAGCGACGCTTCATCAAGCGACGGAACTGGTTGGATGCTTTCCCAATACGGAAGAGAACGAAGAGCGGGATCACACGCGATCAAATTGTGCAGATGGGTCGTACCGGTGC
>JAEMTX010000034.1 GCA_016462055.1 Acidimicrobiia bacterium
GCCGGGTGACCCGCTCTATGAGTGGCGGAGGTATTCGATTGGAGCGCTGAACGGCGAGGACCATCGCCGTTTGCGCGGTTTGGTGAATCGAGCCCTCACCCCAAAGTCGGCCGACAAAGTTCGTCCAGTGGTTCGACAGCATGTACGGGACCTTCTTGAACGTCACGCCGATACAGGTGAATTCGATGTGCGCGAACACATTCGCATCGTTCCGTTTCTTTCTATCGCCTCGTTCCTTGAAATCTCTCCGGCGGAAGCGGCGGAGGTAGGCCAGAAGATGCAAGGCGGGGGTGGCGACGCGTTTGGCCCAAACGTCACTCAGGAGATTCGTGATCGAGCCAATGCAACGTTTGCTGTAGCAATGGAGTTCGTAGGCCAACTCGTTGAAAGTCGTAGAGCCGAACCTCGAGATGATCTTCTGACTCGTCTGATCGAAGCCGAAGAGAATGGCGATCGTCTTAGCAATGAAGAACTCATTGTTTTGTTCACCAATATCTTCGCTGGAGCGATCGAGACGACGTCGAGCGTGATGACTTCGATGTTTCTCGAGTTCGCTCAACATCCCGACCAGCTCGAACTTCTCCGATCGGATCCCGATGGATTGGTTCGCGGGGCGGTTGAAGAGGTTTTGCGTTATCGGCCCGGCTTCTACGCGTCGGGGAATAAGACGACGAAGGCAACCGAACTCGCTGGGCTGCAGTTCGAAGCAGGCGAGGCAGTCACCACGATTATCGGCGGCCCAAACCGAGACCCGCTCCGCTACGAGGACCCGAATCGTTTCGACATCACTCGTGACCCAACCATGTGGTCGTTCACGTTCAGCATGGGTCCACACTTCTGCCTTGGGCAGGCCTTGGCTCGAGCCGAACTGCAAGAAACGGCCCTAGCAATTGCCGCGCATACGCGAAACCTGGAACTCACTGGCGAGTCGAAGTGGTTACCGCGAGTAATGGTCAATCATGTTGATACGTGCCCGATTCGTTACGAATTCATTCCGTAAACGATTCAAAGCCCGACAAACGGCTCAGGCGGATGCTTCTTCGATGCCTTGAGCGAGGGTGTTCCAGGCAAGCGTTGCGCACTTGATGCGAACCGGGAACTTCACGACGCCACGCAGTGCTTCGAGATCGCCGAGTTTCACTTCGGGTGCATCGATTGCTTCGGTGGTCTCAGCACCTTCGAGGGTGTTTTCGTGAATCGACATCATCGCTTTGAATGCGCGGGTTAGATCATCGATTTCGACAACGGACTTTCCCTTGACTGCAGCCGACATCATTGATGCTGACGACTGGCTGATTGAGCAACCCTGGCCTGAGATGCGAATGTCGGCCACGCCACCGTCGGCATCGAAGTCGAGATACAGGACGATTTCATCGCCACACAGGGGATTAAAACCCTCGACGCGAAGAGCCGGAGGTGTTTCAAGCTCGCCGCGGTTACGCGGGTTGCGATAGTGGTCGAGGATGATCTCTCGGTAGAGGTCTTCGAGGCCGGGCATCGGCGGCACTCCCTGTGCGTGGGGTTGTTGTGAGCGTAGGGGATTAGAGGGTGAAGAACGCGCCAGTTGCATCGAGGGCGTCAGCGAGGGCATCGATATCGGCCGTGTCGTTGTAGACGTAGACCGAGGCGCGAGCAGTGGCGCCGATACCGAGGAGTTTCATGAGGGGCTTGGCGCAATGGTGGCCGGCGCGAACACAGACCGCATGCTGATCGAGCACCTGTGAAATGTCGTGGGGGTGCAAGCCATCGAAATCGAAACTGAAGACACCGCCGCGCTCGGCGGGGCTTGATGGTCCGTGGATGCGGATGCGATCGCCGAACCGTTCGTGGAGCGTAGAGATGGTGTAGTCGGTGAGCGCGATTTCGTGGGCTCGAATGTTGTCCATGCCCACGCCATTAAGCCATTCAACGGCGGCGCCCAGCCCGATAATTTCAGCGATCGGAGGAGTGCCGGCTTCGAACTTCCAGGGAAGATCGTTCGTGGTGAATCCATCGAGTCGAACATCGCGAATCATTTCGCCACCACCGAGGAACGGGGGCATTGCTTCGAGGAGTTCCTCACGGCCGTAAAGAACGCCGATACCAGTGGGGCCGCACATCTTGTGGCCGGAGAAGGCAACGAAGTCGGCCCCAAGTTCTTGAACGTTGGTGGCGCTGTGCGGGACCGACTGGCAGCCATCGATGATGCTGATAGCTCCGGCCTTGCGGGCGGCATCGGTAAGGGTGCGAACAGGATTTATGGTGCCCAGAACGTTCGACATCGCAGTTACGGAAAGCACCTTGGCGCCGTTGAGCAACGTGTCGAGATCTGTGAGGTCAAGGCGGCCTTCGTTGTCGAGTGGGATCCAACGAAGCTCAATGCCAATTTCCGCGACAAGCATGTGCCACGGAACGATGTTGGCGTGGTGCTCCATATGGCTGAGCACGACAACATCGCCGGCGACAAGGTTTGCTCGGCCCCAACCTAGAGCAACAAGGTTGAGTGCTTCGGTTGCGTTCTTGGTGAAGATGATTTCCGACGATGAACGAGCGCCCAGAAAATCGCGAAGAAGCGCTCGAGCGATTTCCATGCGGTTCGTTGCTTCTTCAGCGATCATGTAGACGCCACGGTGAACGTTCGAATTAATCGTGCGGTAGTAGTCGTCCATTGCGTCCAGAACCGCAAGTGGTTTCTGCGAAGTTGCGGCGGAGTCGAGATAGACGATCGGCTTGCCGTGCACATCGCGCGAAAGGAGTGGGAACTGCGCCTTCATTGCGGTCCCGTCAATCGGGTCGAGGCTTATAACCATGCGTCGTATCCCTCGGCTTCGAGTTTGCGAGAAAGTTCCGGACCACCTGATTCGGCAATTCGGCCATCGATAAGAACGTGCACGAACGAAGGGTTGAGTTCGTCGAGCAAACGTTGGTAATGAGTGATGGCGAGAATGCCGAGTTCGGGACGGGCGGCGAGGACTTCGCGCACACCCTTGGCGACAACACGCAACGCGTCGATATCGAGACCTGAGTCGGTTTCGTCGAGGATTGCGATTTCCGGTTGAAGGATCGCCATCTGGAGAATCTCGTTGCGCTTCTTTTCGCCGCCGGAGAAACCCTCGTTGAGGTAGCGATCGGCGAACGACGGATCCATATCGAGACGCGTCATCCAGTCCATGATTTCAAGCCGAAGTTCAAGCATTGAAAGATCGATGCCCCGTCGTGCCGACCACGCCTGGCGCAGGAAGTTCAGAACAGAGACGCCCTGAATTTCTTGTGGGTACTGAAAGGCAAGGAACATGCCGGCCTTGGCACGAACATCGGTGGGCCATGCAGTGACGTCGTCGCCTTTGAAGAGAATGCGGCCCGAGGTGACTTGGTACTCAGGGCTTCCGAGAAGTGCTGATGCGAGGGTTGACTTGCCGGAGCCATTGGGGCCCATCAGGGCATGGACTTCTCCGGTGCCGATGGCGAGGTCAACGCCGCGCAGGATCTCAACAGGGTTCTCGCCGGCCGTGGCGACGTGGAGATCCTCGATAGCAAAGAGGGGGGACATGGGCAGCAGTCTAGAACCTCTGGGGGATTCGCACTACCGCCGTAGGAGAAATTATGGGCCTGTGAAGAGGGTCACCAACCCCGATCGACCCATTCCTGCAGATGGGGTCGTTCGTAGCCAATGGTGGTCCAGTTGCCATGGCCGGGGAGCACGATGGTGTCGGCGCTGTAGGTGAAGAGTCGTTGGTCGAGTGAGTCGATGATGGTGGTGAAATCGCCTCCCTCGAACGTGGCGTTTCCGGGGCCTCCTGGGAAAAGGGTGTCGCCTGAGAACATCAGCGGGCTTCCTTCAAGAGCGAAACACATGGATCCGCGAGTGTGGCCGGGCGTGGCGATTGTGCGGAGACGAAGTCGCCCAACCTCGATGACGTTGTCATCTTCCAAAATGCTGTCGTAGGCCTCGAGCATTTCTGAATCTGCAGTGGTGACGGCAACGTCGTAGCCGGCTTCGCGAACCGCGGGCACAGCTTGAATATGGTCCCAGTGTCCGTGCGTTTCAATGACGCGGCGAACACCGAGGGCCGAGCACAACTCCAAGAGCCGTTCGTGTTCATTGGCCGCATCGATGAGAACGCCATCGCCGGTCTCGGTGCAGCGGATGACGAACACGTTGTTGTCCATGGGCCCGACGACGATGGCATGGACTTCGTAACCAGTTTCGGCAAGGAGCATCGTCATACACACAGTCTCGCAGGGGATTGATTGCTGAGGGGTACCGCTGGGTCAGGGGAGCAATCGTTTACGAGCGGTTCGGGCCGGCCAGCCCAGCCTCGTCCCCTGATGCCCGAGACATTCGCCCGAAGATGTGCCGCCTCTTGGCTGGTTCGGCTAGAACTACCCCCTGCGGCAAATGCCGCAACGACCTAACCGGCGGGGGAACCACCCCCGTTCGCTACCGGAGGCCACCGCCATGAACTTTGCCTTCTCTGAAGAGCAGGAAGAGCTCCGCAACATCGTTCGTCAGTTCCTTGAAGCAAAGTCTTCAGAGGCAGATGTTCGTGAGCAGATGGACACCGAGCGCGGTTACGACCCCGTCGTATGGGCGCAGATGGCCGAGCAACTCGGTCTGCAAAGTCTCACCATTCCCGAAGAGTTCGGTGGCCAGGGTTATGGCTACGTCGAACTCATCGTTGTTCTTGAGGAGATGGGCCGCTCCCTTCTGTGCGCTCCGTACTTCTCCTCTGTTGTTCTTGCGGCGAACACCGTGATGCAGTCCGGTGACGATGCTGCCAAGGCCGCGATTCTCCCCGGTATCGCATCAGGCGAAACCATCGCCACTGTTGCGTTCACCGAACCGAATGGTCGCTGGGACGAATCCGGTATCGAAGCAATCGCCAAGAACGACGGCGGAACCTGGAAGATCAACGGCACGAAGTCCTATGTCATCGACGGCCACACCGCGAACGTGATCATCGTTGCTGCTCGCACTGCCGCCGGCGTAAGCCTCTTCTCGGTTGCTGGCGATACTGCTGGTCTCACCCGTATAGCACTGGCCACTATGGATCAGACCCGCAAGCAGGCCAAGCTCGAATTCGCCAATGTTGAAGGAACGCTCATCGGCACCGATGGCGCTGGCTGGGATGTTCTCTCCACCGTCCTCGACCTTGCTGCTGTTGGTCTTGCCGCCGAGCAGGTTGGTGGCGCTCAGATGTGTCTCGACATGGCAGTCCAGTACGCCAAGGATCGCGTGCAGTTCGGTCGTCCGATTGGTTCGTTCCAGGCCATCAAGCACAAGTGCGCCGACATCCTTCTCGAGGTTGAATCGGCCAAGTCCGCTGCGTATTACGCCGGATGGTGTGCATCGGAACTCAACGAAGAACTGCCTGCGGTCGCGTCGCTGGCTAAGGCCTATTGCTCCGATGCGTATTTCCATGCGTCAGCCGAGAACATCCAAATTCATGGTGGTATCGGCTTCACGTGGGAACACCCCGCACACATGTACTTCAAACGTGCGAAGTCCTCAGAACTTCTCTTTGGTGATCCCACCTATCACCGTGAGCTTCTTGCTCAGCGCATCGGCATCTGATCCGCTGACTTCTGCGACGAGAACATCGTGATTGTCGTCTTCGTCATCCTCTCTGCTCTTGCGGTACTCGTGATCGGCCTCGTTGCCGTTGGACGACTCGCGGGCCAGCTCGCAGAACAGCCTCGACCTGCGTTGTATGACCGCACCGAAGCGGTCGACTTCGTGGCCGACCTTCTTCCCGATGACGTCACGGCGCAGTTGACCTACGACGAACTTGCACAATTGCTGCAGTGGCATCTCGACTACCTCGAAGAGCGTGGCGTTGCGCGTGCCCAAGGCGTTGACAATGTTGCGAGTGGACCGCTCATCGCCGCCGAAGATGATGCATTGGCATTCGTCATCGGAAAGTCGACCGAAGCCGGCCTTGAGGTTGACGATGTTTGGGTCGTTCAAGTGATCCAAGGCAATGAGAACTACCTCGAAGCCATCGGCGCTATCGGCTCTGAGCTGTTGATGCCCGAAGATCCAACCGTCAAGTAATCGCCGGTAAAAGAACGGCCGTTGGTTCTCGGCCGTCTACGATGGCGTCATGCATCGTCCGACGAAGTTTGAACACAACCGTTGGGTGGGCGACAAGCGCACGCAGGTCGTCTACGACGTCGACAACATTGATGATCCGTCCATCATTGAAGAACTAATGGAAGCCGAGACCTTCATTTGCTTCGGACCAGACACGGTCGACGAAGCACGCAATCGTTGTTACAAGCCCTACAAGGGCAACGGCAGCGGTCTCGTAGACGTCGAAAGCTGATTGACAACGACCGTGGAGAAACTCTTTCGGTCAGGCGACGTTGAAATTGCAGGACACCTGGCGCGGCCGCGAATTGCGCCGGGTACCTCAGTTCCAGGACTACTGATCTGTCACGGCTTTCCGAATCTGAATCAAGGCGGATCACTCTCTGCTCGATCCTTTCCGGAACTTGCCGAACGCATCGCAACCGAAATGGGTTGGATGGTGCTGGTCTTCAACTTCCGTGGCGCGGGCGATTCCGAGGGCAATTTTTCTTTGCACGGATGGCGCGACGATCTTCTCGCTGCCGCTGCGTACCTGCGCACTGTCGAAGGCGTCAGCGGTGTGTGGGCTGCGGGCTTCGGCAGCGGTGGCTCACTTTCGATCGTCGCTGCATCACTTGACCCGGATATCCGTGGTGTTGCGGCAATGGGTTCGCCCGCCGATTTCGACGATTGGGCCAATCACCCAAGGCGACTTCTGCAACACGCTCGTGAAACCGGAATCATTCGCTCGTCATCGTTTCCAGAGAATTCCGATGCGTGGTCCAAAGAAATCCGGGACGTGCGCGCTGTTGCCGCAATCCGCACCGTCGCGCCACGAGATGTTTTGATTATGCACGGGTCAGAAGACGAGGTTGTGCCGGTATACGACGCTCGTGTGCTGGCCGATGCTCACGGAAGCGCCGACCTTCGCATCATTGAAGGCGGCGCGCATCAGTTGCGCCATGACCCGCGAGCCGTTGCAGTCTTGTTGGGCTGGCTTGACCGACAGCGAGCAGCCGCCGCCGCCGAGCGTTCGACCTGAAACTCAGCGCCGAAATGGGTCGATTTCTTCGGTATCGATTCCGTGTTCGTCAATTGCTGAGGCCACAACAGATGCATCGATGACACCATCGGCCGCAAGCGCCGAGAGGACAGCAATTTCGATATTGGCGGCATCGACCTCGAAGAATCGTCGCAATGCTTCGCGAGTATCGGAGCGACCGAAACCATCGGTACCGAGTGAGACGAACCGCTTCGAAACGTAAGGGGCGATTTGGTCGGGCACGGCTTTCATGAAGTCGGTGACGGCAACGATTGGACCTGGGGCGTTGCCGAGTTGATCGGTGACCTGCGCGACTCGTGGTGTTTGAGTCGGATGAAGGCGATTCCATCGTTCAACGGTGAGGGCATCTTCACGAAGTCGTTTGTATGAAGTGGCGCTCCAGAGTTCTGCGCCAATCCCGCGGGCGGCAAGCGCGGTTTGCGCTTCGAGAGCGCCTCGGTTCATCGTTCCGGAAAAGACGATGGTCGCTTTTGCTTCGAGGCCCGCAGGAGCGTCGGCCCACTTGTAGAGACCGCTCATGATGTCGTCGTTCGTGACGTGTTCGGGGCGCACAGGCATGATCTGGTTCTCGTTGTACGCGGTTAAGTAATAGAAAACGCTTTCGCCGGCTCCGTTAGGTCCGCCGTACATGTGATGAAGCCCGCACTCGATGATTGTGGCCAGTTCGTAGGCAAACGCAGGGTCATAGGCCTGACATGTCGGAACAGTGGAGGCCAGAACAAGACTGTGCCCGTCTTGGTGTTGCAAGCCTTCGCCCAGCAACGTGGTGCGCCCTGCTGTGGCGCCGATGATGAATCCCTTTGCTTGCGCATCAGCAGCAGCCCAGATGAGATCGCCAACACGCTGAAACCCGAACATTGAATACAGCGTGAAGAACGGAACCATCGGAACGCCACGAGTCGCATAACTCGTCCCGGCGGCAGTGAAGCTCGCAAGCGAACCGGCTTCCGTAATTCCCTCTTCGAGAAGTTGCCCGCTTTTTGATTCGACATAGGAAATGAGAAGTTCGTGATCGACGGGCTCGTAGAGCTGGCCTTGTGATGCATAGATCCCAAGTTCGCGGAATAGAACTTCCATTCCAAATGTGCGCGCTTCGTCGGGGATGATGGGGACAACCCGCGGGCCGAATTCTTCGGCGCGACAGAGACCGCGAAGCAGGCGGGTGAATGCCATCGTGGTGGAGACCGCTTGGGTTCCTGAACCCTTAGCGAACTCTTCATAGACCGTTGGGTCGGGGAGGGTGAGCGGGCGCCGGATTTCCAATGAACGACTGGGAAGAGGCCCACCGAGTTCAGAACGACGTTGCGCGAGGTAGAGCGCTTCGGGTGAGTCGGCCGGTGGCCGATAAAACGGTGGGGCGTCGGCATCGATGACTGCGTCGGGAATCTGATCGGTGAGTTGCAACCGGTCACGGAACTCAATGATCTGGTCGTGACTGAGTTTCTTGATTGAGTGCGTAGCATTGCGTCCTTCGACGGTGGAACCCAATGCCCAGCCTTTGACGGTCTTGGCCAGAATGACGGTAGGAGCTCCCGTTGTTTCTGAAGCTGCTTTATAGGCGGCATAGACCTTCTTGTAGTCGTGCCCACCGCGAGGCAACGCACGCAACTGATCGTCGGAAAGATGATCAACAAGTTTGCGCAAGCGAGGATCGGGCCCGAAGAAATGCTCACGGATGTAGGCGCCGCTTTCGATGGCGTATCGCTGCCATTCGCCGTCGAGAGTTGCATTCATTTTGGCGACAAGGACGCCGTCGACATCTTTTGCTAGCAACTCGTCCCATCCGGCGCCCCAAATGACTTTGAGCACATTCCAGCCGGCACCGCGAAAGACCGATTCAAGCTCTTGGATGATTTTTCCGTTGCCGCGCACTGGTCCATCGAGGCGTTGCAAGTTGCAATTCACAACCCAAATCAGATTGTCGAGTTGCTCGCGGGCGGCGAGCGAAATTGAACCCAGCGTTTCTGGTTCATCAGTTTCGCCATCGCCCAGAAAGCACCAAACCTTTGACGCTCTGGTGTCATCGATACGTCGGTTGTAGAGGTACTTGGAGAATCGGGCTTGATAGATCGAATTCAGCGGGCCGAGTCCCATTGAGACAGTGGGGAACTCCCAAAACTCGGGCATAAGCCATGGGTGCGGGTAACTCGAGAGCCCGCCTCCGCCGATTTCACGGCGAAACCGCATCATCTGGTCTTCACTCAGCCGACCTTCGAGATACGCGCGTGCATAGATGCCAGGCGATGCATGACCCTGCAGATATACGTGATCACCGACGAGCGCGCCGTCTTTGCCACGGAAGAAATGATTGAACCCAACTTCGAGCAACATCGCAGACGACGCGTAGGAAGACAGATGACCACCGATTCCGTCGGCCTCTTTGTTTGCGTAGGTGACCGAGATTGCCGCGTTCCACCGCAAGTACTGACGAATGCGCTTTTCAATTCCTTCGTTGCCAGGGAACCATGGCTGTTCTTCAACGGGGATGGTGTTGATGTACGGAGTGGATACCTCGGCCGGTGTGCCGATTTGTAGTTCTCGCGCCCGCTCGGTGAGTCGGGAAACCAAATACCGAGCTCGCGTTTTACCCGCGCTGTTGACGACAGCGTCGAGAGAGTCGAGCCATTCCACCGTCTCGCTTGGATCGGAATCGGGTAACTGGCTAACAAACTGGTCAAGGTCCACGAGGTGCCTTTCGAAAACTGCGTTTCCCCATGATGCCCACATCAACGTGTTACCGGCAGGTAGGAACGTTGATTTTGTGTGAATGGTGGATGTCGGGTCCTTGCTCTGACCTGTGCGACGCTGAATGGGTGACAACAATCGTGTACACCGATGGTGCGTGCAGCGGTAACCCCGGTCCTGGTGGATGGGCGTGGGCAGTTGTCGATGGTGGATTCGCGAGTGGCGGCGAGGCCCACTCGACGAATCAGCGGATGGAGATCATGGCGGCCTTCGAAGCGGTGAAGTCGCATTCGGGGCCGCTCGAAGTCGTGAGTGACTCCACCTATGTCGTGCACTGTTTCCGCGACCGTTGGCATGACGGCTGGAAACGAAGAGGATGGAAGAACTCTCAGCGTAAACCCGTGGCCAATCGTGATCTCTGGGAGCCGTTCATCGACCTCGTCTTGGGTCGTGGCGATGTCACCTTCCGTTGGGTAAAGGGTCATGCCGGTGACCCGATGAACGATCTCGTCGACCGCCTTGCCGTCGAGGCAGCAACGACGCAACGCCAAGCCTCTGGATCGGAACGACCCACCAATCTTGGACCTGCCGACACCTTTGGCACTGGGGAATCCGCACAAGGAATCGTTGACGATTCCCGGGCCTACCCCGATGACGATCAACTTTCGTTGTTCTGATCTGAGATCGGTGTACCGAATGCGGTGTCGCTGGTCTGATCCCCGTATTCTCTGCCTCCATGGAAATCAATGGAATCTCAGCAATCGTCACCGGAGGCGCTTCCGGTATCGGTGAAGCATGTTCACGTCAGCTCGCCGCTGCGGGCGCAAAGGTCGTTATCGCCGACCTCAACGACGAAAAAGGGAATGCCCTTGCCACGGAAATTGGTGGCGCATTTGCCCACGTCGACGTGTGCAACAGCGATGACATCAAAGCTGCCATCGCTATGGCCGAGGAAATGGGCCCGATCCGAGCGCTTGTGAATTCAGCAGGCATCGGTGCCGCTAGCCGCACGATCGGCAAGGACGGCTCGTACGACTCGGCGTTCAACCTCGATTACTGGCGCAAGGTGATTGACATCAACCTCACTGGCACTTTTGACTGCATCCGACTTGTGGCCACCGCCATGAGTCGCACCGAACCCGTGTCTGCCGATGGTGAACGTGGTGCGATCGTCAACATGGCATCGGTTGCCGCGTTCGACGGTCAGATCGGACAGGCCGCCTACTCCGCTTCGAAGGGTGCCATCGTTGGCATGACCCTCCCGATCGCTCGCGACCTTGCGGTCGTTGGTATCCGCGTGAACACCGTTGCTCCTGGTCTGATCGACACGCCGATCTACGGCGAAGGCGAAGGCAGCGAAGCGTTCAAGGCGAATCTTTCGAAGGACGTTCTCTTCCCCCAGCGCCTTGGACACTCGAGCGAACTCGCCGCCATGGTGCTCGAGCTTGTCACGAACTCCTACATGAACGCACAGACCATCCGCGTCGACGGTGGAGTTCGCCTCGGCCCGAAGTGATCGAGACCTGATCTGGGACGGGGACTCGGCCTAAGGGCCGGGTCCTTTGTTTTTGTGGATCGACTGACTACGATCGTACGCATGTTCGTAGTGGGAATCGATCCGGGGCTGACCCGCTGTGGCTATTGCGTCGTTGAGGCGCGTGAAGGCGCTTCGCCCCGAGCCGTTGCCCTCGGCGTCATGCGTACTTCGCCCGAAGACGAAGTACATCACCGGCTCGCCGAACTTCAATCCGAATTGCGTGCGCTGCTTGCCGAATTTCCTGTGACTGCAATGGCAGTTGAACGAGTGCTGTTTCAAGTCAACGTCCGCACCGCCATGTCGGTGGGTCAGGCCAGTGGCATCGCAATGGTCGAAGCGGTCAATGCCGGATGTGAAGTTGTCCAGTATTCGCCTAACGAGGTGAAGTCCGCTGTGGCTGGCTGGGGCAATGCCGACAAAGCCCAGATGCAGCAGATGGTGCAGACATTGCTCGGTCTCGCCGAACCGCCGCATCCATTCGACGCGGCCGACGCCGCCGCACTCGCGTTGTGCCATATCGCAATGGCGCCGATGCGCGCGGCGGCTAATCGAGCCGTAGCGAAAGCGGGTGCCTGATGATCGGTTCTGTTCGCGGCACATTGCTTGAACGATTGCCTTCGGGTGAAGTCCTTGTTGAGGTCTCCGGAATTGGTTATCGCGTCATTGTTGCGCCATCAACAGCGTCATCGCTTGGCGAAACCGGATCCAAAGTCTTTCTGCACACGCATCATCACCGTCGTGAAGACGCCGAAACGCTCTATGGGTTCCCATCATCGGAACAACGAATGGTTTTTGAAGCGCTGTTATCGGCCCATGGGGTCGGACCAGCCATGGCGCTCGGCATTATGAGCGTGCACTCGCCGTCAGCGCTGGTGCGCGTCTTGGCCAACGACGACATCGATGCACTGTGCCTCGTGCCCGGGGTCGGTAAGAAGACCGCTGCTCGCTTACTTATCGAACTCAAGTCAAAACTCGATATCCCTGGACTCGACATAGGCGTTGGTTCCGCTTCGTTCGATGGCACGAGTGGCGGTTCATCGTCGGTTGCCGATGTCCGCAGTGCTCTCACCGAACTTGGCTACGGACCTGAAGAAGTTGCTGAAGCGGTGAAGGAACTTCCCGATTCTTCCGATACGGCAGAACTCTTACGCCTTGCTCTGCAACGATTGGCAGCCTGATGCGCGACGAACTTCTGTCACCAGAACCTACGCCCAACGAGGCCGAACTCGAGGTCGGCGAGATGCGAACTGGCTCCGACATCATTGGCGAAGAGGGCGGGCTGCGCCCGCGTCATCTCGACGACTTTGTCGGTCAACGTGAACTGAAAGAACATCTCGGCATCATCCTTGAAGCCGCTCGTCGGCGCGAACAGGCCGTCGACCATTTGTTATTCGCTGGTCCGCCGGGTCTTGGTAAGACAACACTTGCCGGCATCGTTGCCGCGGAACTTCAGGTTGCTCTGCACATCACCTCGGGCCCGGCACTCGATCGCGCTGGCGATCTTGCCGCAATTCTCACGCGCTTGGGTGAAGGCGATGTCTTGTTCATCGACGAAATCCATCGCCTCAGCCGCAGTGTCGAAGAAGTGCTTTACCCCGCAATGGAAGATTTTCAACTCGACATTGTGTTGGGCAAGGGCCCGGCCGCGCGTTCCATTCGCCTCGACCTTCCGCGGTTCACGCTCGTCGGTGCCACCACACGCACTGGTCTCATCACAGGCCCACTGCGCGATCGCTTCGGTCTCGTCGCTCGCCTCGACTACTACGACGCCGATGAACTGCAATCAATCGTTTCTCGCGCTGCCGGCATTTTGGGCATCGGAATCGACGATGGCGGCGCTTCGGAGATCGCTCGTCGA
>JAEMTX010000206.1 GCA_016462055.1 Acidimicrobiia bacterium
GGACGTACCCGCCGCCCACACCTCGCTTCGACTGCACGAGACCTGCTCCCTTGAGAGCGAGCAGGATCTGTTCGAGATAGGGCTGGGGGAGACCAGTGCGCTCGGCGATGTCGCGTACCGATGTGGGTCCGCCTTCGTCCGAGTGCAGCGCAAGCGACAACAGTGCTCTGCTCGCATAGTCGCCTCGGGTCGATACCTTCACGCCCGGCATCGTAGGGGGAAGCGGCGGACTCGGGGGCAACGCAGTCCTGGCACTACCGTGACCGGCGGAGGACCACCGTGGATTCCCAATCGACAATGACTGCTGCTGCACCCGATGGGCGTGTTCTGCCTGACTATGACGGGGCCTGCATTTCCAACATCATTCCGGCGTTGCTCGATGGATCAGTTCCGTGGCCCACGTGGTTTCCTGAGGGTGCCGCCGATGCGAATCAGGTTGTAGTCCTCGTTCTTGACGGCATCGGATGGAATCAACTGTGTGAGCGTCATCACCTAGCTCCAACGATGTCTGCGATGGCGGGCGGAGCGATCACGAGTGTTGCGCCTTCGACAACAGCGACAGCGCTCACATCGATTAGCACCGGAGCTCCTCCTGGACTTCATGGGATTATGGGTTACCGAATGGCGATGGGTCGCGACATTCTCAATGTCCTGCGATGGTCAGCAAATGGTCGCGATGCGCGGAAATCTCTTGAACCTGAGTTCGTACAGACACTTGACGTGTTCGAGGCACAACGACCGCCAGTGATCACTCGTGCAGAGTTTCGCGAATCTGGATTCACACGAGCTCATCTCGACAAGACTCGACTTGTGGGTTGGCGAGTGTCGTCAACGATCGTCGCGGAAATCGCGGCAGCGCTGAATCGTAACGAACCGTTCGTCTATGCCTATTACGACGGGATTGACAAGATCGCCCATGAGTTTGGTCTCGGAGCGCATTACGACGCCGAGTTAGTGTTTGTCGATCGACTCGTTGCCGACATCTTGAGCGCCCTGCCAACGGGTGCAATGTTGGTTGTCACCTCTGATCACGGTCAGGTCGATGTTGGTGATGCTGTTCTGTCGCCCGACCCTGCAGTGATGGCCCATGTTGATCTGCAATCAGGCGAGGGTCGATTTCGTTGGTTACACGCCCGTCCGGGTCATGCCCGTGCGTTGTTTGATGACGCGAGCGCACTGCACTCTGATCGTTCATGGGTCGTGAGTCGTGACCAAGTCATTGATGAAGGCTGGTTCGGTTCGAAGGTCACTGACGAGGCCCGATCCCGTTTAGGCGATGTTGCTCTGGTGGCTCGCGATGCAATCGCTTTTCATGATCCCGCCGATAGCGGCTCATTTCCGTTGCGAGCCCGGCATGGCTCAGTAACAGCCGAGGAAATGTATGTTCCGCTCCTCGTTGGAAACTCTTGAGCATTCTCCGGTAAGACTGTGGCTATGACTGACTCAATAGCCGGAGGCGCTGAACGCGCTGAACTCATGCTTCCAAGTGAAGAAGCCGGCGTCGACGAAGAACAGCGCGAGATGGTGTCAGAGCCAGCGAAGGTGATGCGCGTCGGTTCGATGATCAAACAATTGCTCGACGAGGTTCGTCAGACCGAACTTGATGAACCATCACGGATTCGTTTGCGAGCGATCTACGACAGGTCAATCGAGGAACTTGGTTCGGCGTTATCGCCGGATCTTCGCGATGAATTGAAGCGTCTGGCGTTTCCGTTTGCCGAAGAAGGAACACCGACCGAGATTGAGCTGCGGGTGGCCCAAGCGCAGCTCGTTGGCTGGCTTGAAGGTCTCTTTCATGGAATTCAAGCCACTCTGTTTGCTCAACAGATGGCTGCTCGACAACAACTCGAGAACATGCGGGGTGAACTGCCCCCCGGGGTCGGTCACCCAGGTTCGGAACTTCCCGAACCCGAGGACCGCCCCGGGACTTATCTCTAAGCCTCAGTTTTTCTTCAGGAACCAGAAGTGAGCGTGGCTTTGACCTTGCTCAACTGGTAGCCGGAGAAGAGGAACAACAGGCCAAGCAGTGCGAGGCCGATGCCGATCACGATGCCGAGCACGTTCGTGGTGGCTTCGGGCCACGCCATGATGATGACGCCAATGGCGATGGTGACGAGACCCTCAATGAGGAGCGCACCTCGGCCGCCGTCCTTGCCGAGCATGAACGACACAACGATCGCAATGAGTCCGGTGATCACGAAATCGAGGCCGACGAGCCAAACGATGACGGTGACGGTTGCGTCTGTCCAGAAGATCAGTGCGAGACCAAATCCGAAGTTGATGAGGCCGCGGATGAGCAACAGGCCCCAGTAGGTGCCGCGGCGATGGGTGGTGACGGCCTCGGCGGCCTGGCCGAAGCCGGAGACGACGAAGAGGAATCCGATGATGATCGCAATGATCGATTCTTTGCGATCGGGCCGGAACAGTAAGACCAGGCCGGCGATGAGGCTGATGAAGCCAATCGAGTAGGCGGTGATTCTGGACCCTCGTAGGAGGTCCATCGTGGAACGGTCTTCGGCTGCTGAAGTCATTGTGACCTCCGGGTTGAATTGGATGATGAAAGGTTTCTGAAAGGTTACGGCCGGTCCTTGATGGGCTTAGGGATCTCCGGAGCGAGAACGGGGGAGTGACGCTACGATCGCCCAGCATCACATCGGTGTAATTCGCCGAGTGGCGGACCCATCCAAACCATTACGACACGGAGCCCAAAGCGGTGCCCGATTCCTTCACCCACCTGCATTTACACACCGAGTTCTCGATGCTCGATGGGGCCGCGCGTGTGGGCGATGTGGTGGCTGCAGCCGCAGCCGATGGTCAACCCGCAGTTGGCATCACCGACCACGGCAACATGTATGGCGTTCTCGATTTCTACAAGGCGGCGAAAGAGGTTGGGGTCAAGCCGATTATCGGCTCCGAGCTCTACCAGGCCTACGACCACCGAACCGAGCGACCGACTCGGCGCGGGCGCATGGACGATTCCGGTGGCGAAGCCGAGGGTGGTCGCAAGGCCTACTACCACCTGACGGCATTGGCCGAGAGTTCGGTTGGTTACAAGAATCTCATTCAACTCTCGAGTCGCGCCTTTCTCGAGGGTTATTACATGAAGCCCAAAGTCGATTGGGAGTTGCTCGAAGAGCATCACGAAGGTCTCATCGTCACGAGTGGATGTCTCGGTGGCCAAGTCCTGCAAGCGCTCATGAACGGCGATAAACGCGGTGCGCTTGAAAAAGCAGCGCGATTTCAAGACATCTTTGGTCGAGACAATTTCTTTGTCGAAATTCAAGACCACGGTATTCCCGAACAGACAACTACGAATCCTCAATTACTCGAGATCGCGCGCGCAATCAAGGCGCCGCTCGTGGCTACGAATGACAGTCACTACGTGCATCAGCACGACGC
>JAEMTX010000207.1 GCA_016462055.1 Acidimicrobiia bacterium
GACGAAGCAAGCGCGGAAAACGGACAACTCTGGTTCCTCGCCGGTTCGCACCACCATGCGGCACAGTCGCTTGATATGTCCGAGATCAATGGTCTGCCAACCGTCGCTGTTGATGCACAACCTGGCGACGTCACGGTTCATTTCGGTCACGTGATGCATGCTGCACCGCCGCCCAGTTCACCCACAGCAAATCGCAAAGCGGTCTATGTAGGATTCCACGTTCCGGAACTTTTCGATGTCATTGGTCCGGGTCAGGCCTACAACGACGTTCTCTTCACCCACGGCGACGGTCGCGTGCGATCGGTTGAAGAAGCGTCTACCGGTAATTGAATCGGTTCTAAGAAACCGGTCGAATACGCAATGTGCGCTCTTCGGCGTTGAGGCATTTCCCTGTAGCGCTGTCGAATCTCCAACCATGCAGTGTGCAAACCAATTCATCGCCATCGACCACACCGAAGACGGAGAGGTCAGCGTCGCGATGGGGGCATGTGCGTTGAACGATCCAATTGCCAATTTGAATTTCTTCCTCAGCAATGCCGCCTCGGTCAGGATCGGCTTTACGAAGAGCCTCTGCTTCGGTTCGGGTCATTCGTTCTTCTGAAAGCGACTTGAAGAAGTTATAGATGTATTCGTTGAATGGCCCCGAACGCCAAGCGGAAAAGCGACAGGAAAGGAACAACGAGTTGCTCCAGTCCACAGCGCGTTCAGCGGCGACAGTTTCTACAAGGCGCCGATCAATGGTGAAGCGAAAGCCGCATTCGGCGCCGCCCCATTCGGAAACGGTGCCGGCAGGGAAATCGATGGCGATCTTGAGTTGACCCATATCGATGACACAAACATCACCGACACCGTTGCGGAGGTTGGGAGCAATAGCGAGTAGCGGTTCCCACCACTCCTTGAGTCGTTGCACGAGATCGTCAGTTGGCTGAACCCACTGGGACTTGCGCTCTTCGATCCACGGGAGCCAGTCACGTTGGTACTCGCGAAGGTAGGACTCTTTCTGTTCAAAGATCGAGGCAACCTCGCTCGCTGAACACGGATGCGTGACATCGATTCGGTCGGGCGTGAACGCAATGGTGGTTCCAGGAATAGCGAGGATCCCGGTATGGCCAGAATCAGAAAGTCGGTTCATGAACTCGACCTGATCGGGAAAGATGCTTACTTCGTCTCCGGTGATCACGTTCATACCGAACAATTCGGGATCGAGAAAGGCTGGTGGTCCAGCGCTGGGAACGACAGCGCGTGCGTTGATGACTTCGACGTAGCGAAGTGCTCTCGCGAATTGGCTGTCAACCTTCGCATCGATGAGCTCTCGCATGACGTCAATTGGTTCGTCGTAGACCATTGGGTACCAGATCGCGCCGCTGTACTGCACCCAGTGGAGGTCGATGGGCCCGTGCGCGTCTAGGGCGGCAAGATCGTGAGTTCGGCAATCGTTTTGATTCACGAGGCGTCCGGTGTCGTCGGAAACGACGAGAGCAGAATCGCCACCTGGGCCATCGGTGATCGATGTTTCGCAATGAATCGCAATTCGGGTGGTGCCCAGGAGGTCGATCTCTTTACCGTCAACGGTTCGCACAAAGTTGACGAAACCAAGTTCGCGCAGACGGCTCTCAAGTTCTCTAGTGGGGTAGCCGGGGAGAAGAACCGTTGCTGTGCGTGCGATGTGATCGGAAAGCCACAACTCATCGAGGTGGTCGCCGTGTATGTGTGAGATGTAGAGGTAATCGGCCGATTCGATGCGGGACATCAAGTCAGCGGAGAGGCGGTCGTTGCGGGGGAACACACACCACGAACCATGGAACGCCGGAAGAAACCAAGGGTCACACACGATGGACACATCGGTGGTCTCGATGAAGATCCCTGCGTGACCGATCGATGTTGCCTTCATGGCATTGAGACTAGTTAGGGCGAAGGAGAGTTGGTGACTCCGTCGGCTCATTGCTCGCGATTATCTCGGCGAGTCCAAATCTCTCCTTGATCTCAAGAGTTCGTAGAGGATCATCGAAAACTTCTAAAACTTGGTTCTGCTCGAACGCGACGAGAGGCCCCATTGGGGCCTCTCGTTCTGAGAGCGGGTGAAGGTAATCGAAACCTCGTAGCCGACTTGGAAGGACGGTGCTCTACCATTGAGCTACACCCGCAGATGTAATTACCTTATCGCACCGGTTTGGTGATCAGCCCGGAGCGGCGAGTTGCGCCCCGGCCGAACCCGGAGCAGGAGCGTCCCACGCCGTGCCACCGGTCCGACCGCCAAGTTCTGGGCATTCGCCGGCGAAGACGCCCCACGAGCATTCCCATCCGGGGACGATCCAGTCGTGCATCATCCAAATATTTTTGTTCGCAGATTTGCGACCACCGATTGCTGCGCAGTCCTCGGCGCTCATCGCCTCGCCACCAACAACGAGCCCGCCCTTCGAGCAGAGGCCTCCATTGCTGTTGTGTTGGTGCCACACATCGTTCGCCCCCGCGAAACCTTCCGGAGTGCCGTTGAGATGAAAGACGAGGTAACTCAGGCCGACGAGTTTTGAGTCAGGGTTCGTACCGTCGAAGAGGAGTTCCGAAGGTTTGGCTGGATCAAAGGAAATCACGAGTCGAGCGTTGGTGTAGTGCGCGCCGATGCATGGAATGTACGCAGTCGACTTCTGATAGCCGCCGGCTAACGCGTCAGCCACCGTTGGAAATTTCGTCACGACAGATCTCGCCAGATCTTGTTGAGCCGTGAGTGTCACACGTTCGTCGCGAGTGAGTTCAACCTGAGGAGTCGACCCTCGACGACTGTGGCCTTCGGCGTCGGTGGCGACCTGCCCGGGCGATGCCGGGGGTCCAGAGAGCTCACACGGCGAAAGGGTGGAGGACACTTCTGTCGCGTCGCCGTGTGCATTGCCAGCAGTCTCGTGTCCATTGCCAGCAGACTCGTGTGCCGCGGTGTAGTTGGGGGTGAGCATGATCGCCCCCAGTACGACAGCAACTGTGCCAATGGCGAGCGCAGCAAAGCGCAGCGAAATTCGTTCACGGCTTGGGCGTTGCAGGAGTGCAGGAAAGGCAAGTGCGACAATCGCAAGGACAATAATGATTCCTTCAATGACCGAAGAAATGTTGCTAGGTGTAGAGAAGGATTCTGTCTGAAGTGCTTCCGGACCGAGCGGAAGGCCGACGGTGGCTAACACAACCCACGTTGCGAGGATGGCGACGTTTACAACGATCGCTGATGCCCACACCCAGCGTCGTGGACGAGCGACGATCAGGAGAGCAAAAGAGCATTGGTACGCAGCGATGGCTAGAAAAACCCAACCGTGGGCCCAATCATCTGCGAGGTGATGGGGTGCGTATCCGAAGTGCACTGCCCCGACGGTTAGTGAAAGTACGGCGGCTAGCCAACGCACAGTGAGCTCCCC
>JAEMTX010000035.1 GCA_016462055.1 Acidimicrobiia bacterium
TGGCAATCATGATCACGCCGATCATCACGTCATTGAGCCGTGAAGTCATTGCAACGGTGCCTGCGGCGCAACGCGAAGCCGCCTACGGGATGGGTGCCACTCGTTGGGAAATGATTCGCGCAGCAGTTCTTCCATGGAGTCGCGGTGGCATCGTCGGCTCCGTGATGCTTGGTCTTGGTCGAGCAATGGGCGAAACCATCGCGGTTGCGCTTGTCATTGGCTCCCAAGCACAAATCACCACACACCTTTTCGAGTCCGGCGACTCGATGGCAGCGGTCGTCGTCAATCAATTTGGTGAGGCATCCGGAACGCATCGGGCTGCTCTGATTGGGCTTGGCGTCGTGCTGTTTGGTGTCACCATCATCGTCAACGTTTCTGCGCGCGGCATTGTCAGCCGATTCGATCGCCGAAGCCAGGGGGCATGAGATGACTGATTCTCTGTCACCCGATGTTGAGCGCCTACTCCTCGATGCGACCACCGGTCGATCGCGTCGCGTGAAGAATCGACTCGCTTCAATCTGGATGATCGGCGCATTGCTCGTCGCTCTTGTGCCATTGACCTTGGTGATCGGGTATGTCCTGTTTAAGGGCGTTGGCCAACTTTCGCTCGCGTGGTTCACTGAAGACCTTCCGACCATCACCCGCAAGGCGGGCGGCGGTATGGGCCCGGCAATCGTTGGAACGCTTCTCATAACGTTCGTCGCTGCTCTCATGGCGATACCGCTCGGAATTCTCGGAGCGATTTATCTTCATGAATACGGTGGCAAGGGTCGCACCGCTCGACTGATTCGATTCATGGCTGATGTCATGACCGGTGTCCCATCAATCGTAATGGGCCTGTTCGTCTACACGGTATGGACGCTGACATTCGGTCTGAATGGTTTTGGTGGTTCGCTTGCGCTCGGTTGCCTCATGCTTCCGATCATCATCCGCACAACCGAGGAAATGCTGCGCCTCGTCCCTGACGAATTACGTCAAGCGAGTTATGCATTAGGGAATCGAAAGTGGCGCACGATCCTTACCGTTGTGCTCCCGGCGGCGTTTGGTGGCATTACTTCGGGTGTCATGATCGCCATTGCGCGAGCTGCTGGTGAAACGGCGCCTCTGGTTTTCACAATTGGTGCTGCCCGTAATCTCAATATGAATATTTTCGAAGGTCCGATGACAGCACTCTCTGTCCAGATTTTCGGAAATGCACAGACACCGTTTGAGGCCGCTCAAGCACGCGCATGGGGCGCTGCCCTCACCCTTGTCGGCATCGTCTTTGCCATGACCATTCTCGCCCGCGTTGTGTCGTCCCGGGTTGCCCGCCGACATTCCGCCTGATCGCCCTAGCCGCCCGACGTGACTGAAACCCACGACTCCGACCCAGAGGACGTTTCAATGTCTCCTGAATCTGCCGCAACAACCGAACCCATCACTGCCCAATCGCCGGTACCTGAATTCGCCGAGCCGTCGGTTGTCTTTGACGTGCGAGAACTCGATGTCTACTACGGCGGATTCCGCGCTGTCCGTGATGTAAATCTCGAAGTTCATCAGCATGAGATCACGGCGTTTATTGGCCCGTCGGGTTGTGGAAAATCAACGGTGCTTCGTTGTTTTGACCGAATGAATGATCTCATCGAGTCCGCACGCGTCGAAGGAAAGATTCTCTATCACGGGGTAGACCTCTACGACCCGCGTATCGATCCAGTTGAGGTTCGGAAGCGAATCGGGATGGTTTTCCAAAAGCCGAACCCATTCCCCAAGTCCATTTACGACAACATTGCGTTTGGTCCGCGCCTTTCTGGCAATAAGGGAAATCTTGACGACATTGTCGAGCAGGCATTGCGTCGAGCCGCCCTGTGGGACGAAGTGAAAGATCGACTGAAGAAGTCCGCCATGGGGCTGTCTGGCGGACAGCAGCAGAGGCTTTGTATCGCTCGGGCTATTGCTGTTGAACCCGAAGTCATTCTGATGGATGAACCCTGTTCGGCACTCGATCCGATTGCCACCGCGCGCATTGAAGATCTCATGCAAGAACTGAAGTCTGATTACACGATTCTTATCGTCACGCACAACATGCAGCAGGCAGCTCGTGTAAGCGATCGCACGGCATTTTTCACAACCGAAGTGAATTCAGAAAGCGATACCCGGACGGGTGTCCTTGTCGAATTCGATTCAACCGACAAGATTTTCTCAGCTCCTTTCGATGAGCGAACGGAAAATTACATCACCGGGCGATTTGGTTGAGGTGAGAAACATCCGTCAGCAGTACACCTCAGAACTCGAGCAACTGGCTCTTCAGGTTGAACTGATGGGTGTTCTTGTCGACGAGAACTTGGAACGAATGCGAACGGTGCTGCATTCTGGCGATGTGAATGTTGCTGAAGAAGCGATTCGAACCGACGATCGAATCGACGCGATGAATGTTTCGCTTATGGAACGCTCCTATGAATTGCTTCGCCGTGAAGCCCCCGTTGCGTCTGATCTCCGACTCATTGTTTCTGTGCTTCGCGTAACTGCTGAACTTGAGCGGATCGGTGATCTCTCACTTCGAATTGCCAAATTGGCCCCAGAGCACGAGTTGCTTACTCGGGTGCCAACCTCGTTTGACATCCTCGAAACGTTGGCTGGCCATGCCGTCTCGCAGTATCGAGATGCACTCCGTTGTTGGTCAACCCTGGATCTGGATCTCGCCGAACGGGTCGCATCTGAGCCAGAGGTGGCCATGGCTTCTCGGCATTTAGTTGAGGCGCTGCTTGCGTATGAGGGTCCCGACGCTGTGGTCGTTGCTCTCCGTACGATGGTGGCAGGCCAAGCGCTGGATCGTATTGCCGATCACTCTGCAGTCCTTGGCGCTCGAATTCGTTATCTCATCACCGGCGACCCAGACCATCTCGCCGCGGAAGTCCGATGAGTCAGGTAATGGGATCAATCGGACGGAATCAGAATGCCTGAACAACGAAAAACTTTCCACCAAGAACTCGACGAGATCCGCGATGGCATCGTTCGTCTCGGCGCAATGGTGGGCGAGGTGATACCACGCGGAACCGACGTACTCCTTACCAATAACATGAAAGGCGCTCAAGCTGTTATCGAAGCAGATGACGAACTCGATGATCTCTCGTTGCGCATTGAAGAGCACTGCTACCACGTGCTTGCACTTCAACAGCCAATGGCGTCCGACCTTCGTTCAATCGTTACGGGGCTTTGGCTGACCGGAGAACTTGAACGTTCTGGCGATCTCATGGTCAACGTCGCTAAGGGGGCACGTCGTATTTACGGCGTCACTCTTGATCCAAAGCTGCGGGGACTCATTGAGCGTATGAGCGAGGAAGCCTCACGGCTCATGAAGCTTGCGCTCGACGCCTACGCCGAGAGAAATGCGAGCCTTGGCGTTGCTATCGACGATATCGACGACGCGCTTGACACCCTTCATGGCGATTACATCGAAGCTATTTTTGAATCTCACGCAACAAATGACATTGGGTTGCAGGCATCGGTGCAGCTCGCGCTCATCGGTCGTTACTACGAGCGGATTGGCGACCATGCAGTAAATATTGGGCAACGAGTTCAGTACATGGTGACGGGTTGGCTTCCTGAACAGACTGGTGCCGCTCGTCTGGTTGCACGACGATCGCTTGCTGCGGAAATTAGAGCGGAAGATCCGACGGCGGGAACTGATCACGACTTATGAATACCGTCATTGTTAGTGCACTGATCTCTGCCGTTGTCGCCGCTACATCGGCAACCTTTCTTGCTCGATTTTTCTGGAATCGCGCGCAACGAAATCAAGTGTATGAGTCGGCAATGCGACTCGGTCTTGATTCCACAGTTGAAAATGAACTCTCTCGGTTTGACGATCTACTTTCGGCCGTCGAGCGTTCGGTCCGGGACCTACGTTCCGCAAACCATGAATCAGATGGCGAACGATTTCGGCTTCAGGCTGCGCTCGACGCATTGCCTGTCGCTGTAATGGTGTTCGATGGCGAAGGCCTCGTGATTGATTCAAATCTGGCATCGATGCCATTTCTTGAAGCTCGCCATGGAGACGCTCTCGTGGGCGCAGCAGTGAATGACCTCGTCCGAGTCGCGAATTCGGGGCAAGAAGCATCAACGGTGATCGAGCTGTTTGGGCCGCCTCGGCGAACGGTGGTCGTTTCGACGTTGCCTCTACCCGAGGGCGGGCGGCCAGGTGCAGTGGCATTCGTCGAGGACATCACCGAGCGCCGGCAACTTGAGGCGATTCGTACCGATCTCGTAGCGAATATCAGTCATGAGTTGAAAACTCCGGTGGGCGCAATCGGATTGCTGGCCGAGACCCTCGAAGGTGAACACGACCAAGTTGTCGTTGAACGACTCGCGTCTCGGATTCACACCGAGTCCATGCGAATCGCACAAATCATTGAAGATCTCATTGAACTTTCCCGAATCGAGTTCATCGATGGAGTCGGAAGCGGAACTGTTGACCTCAACGAAGTTGCGGCAGACGCCGTTGAACGGCTTCGAGCAGCGGCGTCGCAAGCGGGTGTGGGTGTTGAACTGCAGACGTCTGCGTCGGAAGTGGTGATCATCGGTGAGCGCCGACAACTTCTTTCGGCAATCGGAAATCTGATCGACAATGCTATTAAGTACTCGGATCCCGGAACCAAAGTCGAAGTGACCGTTGATCGCGCTGATGCCGAAGTGCTTGTGCGGGTCGCTGATCACGGAATTGGTATTCCCACGCGGGATATTGATCGGATCTTCGAGCGGTTCTACCGAGTCGATCAGGCGAGAAGCCGCAAGACCGGTGGGACCGGGCTTGGTCTTGCGATCGTTCGTCACGCGATCGCCAATCACGATGCACACATCGAGGTTGAGTCAAGGCTGGGCGAAGGTTCGGTATTTCTCCTGCGGTTCCAATCGGTCGTCGAAGACACGCTCGAAGCTCAAACAATTTCCAGCTTGAATGAAAGGGCATGAGGTTATGACTGACACCACTTCTATTCTCGTCGTTGAGGATGAGGATTCCTTTATCGACGCTCTTGAAATCGGGTTGTCTCGAGAAGGTTTTAAAGTCACTGTTGCTCGAGATGGGGCCGAGGCGCTCGATATTTTCGATGCGCTTGATCCCGACCTCGTGCTTCTCGATGTGATGCTCCCGAAGATTTCGGGCATAGATGTTTGTCGCGAACTTCGATCTCGATCGAATGTGCCCATCATCATGGTGACGGCCAAAGGCTCTGAGATCGACACTGTGGTCGGACTGGAAGTTGGGGCAGACGATTACGTCACCAAGCCGTATCGAATGCGCGAACTTGTTGCTCGAATGCGAGCGGTACTTCGCCGTCGCCCGTTTGATATTCCCGAAACACAAACGGCGGCAGATCCCGCTGAAACGATCCGGGTGGGCGATGTTGTCATTGACCGGGAACGCCATGAGGTCACTGTTCGCGGTGAACTTGTACAACTTCCGCTGAAGGAATTCGAACTTCTTTCGCTCCTGCTTACCAACGCAGGCCGCGTTCTCACCCGTGACACGCTCATTGATCGAGTGTGGGGGAATGACTATGTCGGTGATACGAAGACACTTGATGTTCACATCAAACGCCTGCGGTCCAAGGTGGAAAGCGATCCGACGAACCCAGTGTGCATCGTTACGATCCGTGGTCTTGGCTACAAGTTCGACGTTCCCAAACGCTGAACGTCTGCGAAAGAGGCGGTTGCGTCACACCCGCCTCCTAGCATGGTCAAAGTGACCTCCGAGTCCACATCCCCCCAAGGCAAACGCCCTCGCGGCCCGCAGCCAACTAGTCGCGATCCTCGTCGACCCTGGGCACCTTCACCATTTACGCGGTTAGCCCGAGCCCACGCGGCATCGGTGTCTGGTGATGCGCTGTTCGCTATTGGCCTCGCCGGGTCGGTGTTCTTCTCGCTGGACTTCACGTCAGCGCGCTGGCGGGTTGCGTTGTACCTCCTGCTGACCATCGCTCCGTTCGCGATTGCCGCGCCCCTTATCGGCCCCGCTATCGACCGAATTAAGGGCGGCCGCCGCTGGATCATTGTCGGATCAATGTTGATGCGCGCTGTGCTGGCGTTTTTTGTGGTTCGTCATATGAACACGATCCTCTTTTATCCAGAGGCCTTCGGCATGCTCATCATGCAGAAGATCTATTCAATTTCGAAAAGCGCGGTCATCCCCAGCACGGTGCATAGCGACGAAGAACTCGTGCAGGCCAATTCGCAGCTCACGACGCTCTCGTCGATTGCGGTCGTCATTGCCGCGATACCTGGTGGCATTCTCTACGCAATCGGAGGCGGACGAGCCACGGTCGCGCTCGGCGCGATTGTTTTCGCGGTTGGCACGATTCTCGCGCTTCAGCTTCCTCCAACCACTGTTGCTGCCGAACCCGCGGGCGAAGCCGAGCGAGAAGAACTTCGCAGCGCTGGCATTACACACGCATCAGTCGCAATGAGTCTTATCCGCGGCATGGTTGGGTTTCTGGCGTTCATGTTGGCTTTCGAGTTCAAAAATGCCGGCGCACCGCTATGGCAATTGGGTCTTGTTGCTGCCACGGCACAGTTCGGTTTTTTTGTCGGATCATTGATTGTTCCAAGACTTCGGCGAGTGACGACTGAAGAACGGATCTTGGTAGGAAGTCTGATCGTGACGAGTGTCGCGGGTTTGGTCACGGCGTTCATTGGGGGACTGGGCGGTGCCGCTCTGTTATCGATGATGCTCGGTGTCACGAGTTGCTCCGCCAAGCAGGCTTTCGATTCGATCGTGCAACGCGATGCGCCCGACGCCAACCGCGGTCGTTCTTTTGCCAAATTCGAAACTCGATTCCAAATGATCTGGGTGATCGGTGCGCTTGTTCCGATCATCATTCCGATCCCGTCAGCGTTGGGCTTCGGACTCATTGCGATAGCAGCATCGATTGCCGTGGCGCTTTATTTGGTCGGTCTGCGGAATGTTCGTGCCGGCCGCGTGCCGGTGGCTCGTAAAGGGGTTCTGCGCCGACCGATTGAAATCGATGACCGTCACCCCTCCGCTCGACCTCAAGACGATGATCCGACCCGAGTGGTTGATCGTGGCTTCGCTGGCCCCGAAACGCCACCGGCCTGGGGTCCACCGCTTGACTTCATCAGTCCCGATGGTGCCGACATCGCTGTTGCTTCACATGATGCCGCCCGCCGCTGGATGCGCAGGCCATCGCCGGCAGTGCCGAGCATGCCGACCGAACCCCCACCTCCTGCGGTCGAGCCACGCCACGTGGTCGATGAGTGGGCGGGGAACCGCGCGAACCAGCGCGAGGGCTACCTGTTTGGGCCCGACGCATGGGAAGAGCCGGAGTTTCCCGACGAACCACCGCCGATTTCCTGAGCCCCTCTGATTTCAGACGTCTTCGGGTAATTCGATTCGGGCCAGCCACAGACCGGGCGCTTGGATTTCTGCGGGCGTCGGCAGTGTTCGTTCTGATTCCCAAAGGCGAACCAGCCCATCGTTGCCTTCGCGCTCAACGATACCGGAGACGAATGCTGCGCCGCGGTCAAACGTGGCCTGAGTGAGTTCAAGTCCGAAAAG
The DNA here is from genome assembly GCA_016462055.1 of Acidimicrobiia bacterium. Lineage (GTDB taxonomy): Bacteria > Actinomycetota > Acidimicrobiia > Acidimicrobiales > Acidimicrobilacustridaceae > Acidimicrobilacustris. Next base: position 7,550 of record JAEMTX010000035.1, read on the forward strand.
TCGTTCGACAAAACGGTCGGAATCGTCGGCTTCGACGCGTCGACGGCGAACAGCTTCGGAGATCATCGTGGTGTTCGAGAGTAGCGATGAGCCAACCGTGTCAACGATGTGGTCGACGTAGCCAACGATCGCCGCGATCAGGGCTTCGAACTTCGGGAGCATGTCGCGTTGCGCCTGTGATTGGATCGCACCTAGGAGAACTTCGGGATCACCGAACATCGATTGCATTCCTGTCATCGCCGACGGATCAGAGATGTCGAATTCAAGGGAACTGAGGCGATCCTCTAACGCGTTTGAGTCGGGTTCGAATCCGGCTGCATATGCGGAAAGAAAACTGTCGACGGTTGCACGAACATGAGGGATGCGGAAGACCGAGTGCATCGCTATTTCCTGAGCACAGACCCAAAGACGAAGGTCGTCGATTGGAATGCTCCATTCGTTCGCAAAAGTCTCGAGGTTTTTGGGGATAACTATGAGTTCGTCAGTCGATGTTCTTGGGACTGGCAAGTCGTATTGACCGAAAGAACGTCGCGACAGATGACCGATCATTGAGCCGGCGGTCATTCCAAGCATCATCGGTCCCATCATCGCCATGAGCGGCGCCATAAAGCCGAGCGGATCGGATGCGTCTGGGGCAGTCGGTGAAACTGGAGGAGTGAGTGAACTGGCGAGTCGTTCGAAAAGCGGTCGCCACGCGTCGAGCGTCGTTGCTGCCCACTGACCGCGTGTGACGGGCATGATCGAAACGCCAGTTCCGCCGAAACTTGTTGGAAGTCCGGTGGCATTGCCAACATGAAGTTCAGCGATTCGAACGAGTTGTTCTAAGTGAATGCGTTCGAGCGGGTCGATGTTTCCTTCATCGCCACCGTCGGCCGCAATCGAAAGCGCCAGTTGACGCGCCGCGTCCCAGCCCACGGGCCCTTGTTGCGCAAATAACTTGGCGAGGTCTCCGAAAAGGGGCATGCCGGAGAGGGGAGAGTCGCCAGGATCTCCGTCGGGTTCGCTGCCTGAGAAGGGGTCGGGGGGTAAATCATCCACGGCTTCAGGCTAGGCCCAGATAGGGGTCGTGACTCCTCGGGAGGGCGCCCGGACAGAGCATTGCCCGAACGCGCCATGATGGCGGTGTGGGAGAAATTGTGGTGGTCACCGGTGCCGATCTGCCGATCGGGCGAAGGGTGATTGCTGCCGCGCTCGCCGAACCCGGCGTCGACCGCGTGGTCGCTGTCGGCGCGCAACTCTCGATTCGGAGACTCGAAACCATTACTGATGGCCCTGAACTGCTGCTCGCACCATTCGACCTCGACGATTCTCGTTTAGTTCCGCTCGTTACGGGAGCGACCCGGGTTTTCCTCGCAGGGCCGCGATCGGGACTTGATATTGATGGAACTGGTGGATCTCACATCGACGTGATCGCCGCTCGCACATTCCTTGCGTCGCTCACGCGTGTTGGTGCGGTGAGCACAGTTGTTGTCTTGTCCTCGGCGCTTGTCTACGGAGCGCGAACTGATAACCCGATACCACTTACCGAACACGCACCAGTTCGTCCGAACTCCGCAATTAATGCGTCGAACGAACGAGCAGAACTTGAGCGACTCTGCGGAACATGGGCACGTTCTCGTGGAGCGACCTGCGCTGTTGTTCGTCCTTGCATCGTGGTCGGACCAGAGAATGGCAAATGGTTGGCGCGATCTTCGTGGGCTACTGCCGGGCTACAACTCAGCGGAGTTGTGGCTCCCGTACAGTTTTTGCATCTTGACGATCTCACGACTGCGCTCACTGCGGTCTGTCGAGCGCGATTTGATGGGCCGGTCAATGTCGCTCCCGACGGCTGGCTAACTGTTGATGAGGTTCGTGCGCTTAAGGGCCCTGCCGCTCGACTGCGCATGCGGAAACCCTTTGTGCATGTTCTTGCTCGACTCGGCGAGCACTTCGGTGTTGCGCCGGGTGATCCCGACGCACTTCTGGCCAGTTCTGGACAATGGGTCGTGGCGAATGATCGCATCCGATCACTGGGGTGGATGCCGACCTTCAGCAACGAAGAGGCGTATGTGGACTCCGACAGAGGCGGTGTGTGGGCCCGACTGACCCCTCGTCATCGTCAGCATCTGGCGCTTGGAACGGTGAGTGCATTGATCTTGAGCGCGGCGGGTGGAGCGGCGGTTCTGATTCGCCGACACCTCACTTCCGATCGGTGAGTTTCGCTGTTGTCGAAATCGCTGATCCTTCTCGGTGTAACTCGATGATTACCGAGTCATTTGCTTTGAAATAGCGGAGAGCGACAACGAGATCAGAACTGTTGTGTATTGGTCGTTTTCCAAGGGCAGTGATGCGGTCGCCAGAAGCAAGCCCCGCGATTGCAGCCGGGCTTTTCGCGCTTACCGATTGAATCAACGCCCCACCATCTGCGGCGTCGGTGCTGATGATTCCTAGCCAAGCGCGATGCACAACCCCGGTGGCGATGATGTCATCGGCAACGTGTGTGGCCCACGCGATTGAGTTTGCAAATTCCGTATGCGCAGTCGGAAGAGTGAGGGTTGATGGGGCCGAAATCATTGCATTCGTTCGAGATGAGGTGGACCTGCGTGATGTGAAAAGCCCTATAACGGCACCAGAGCGAGTGCAAAGGACCGCTGATGGTGTTGGTGGTGTTGTCTCGAGTGACGATGCGATCATGTCATGCAGCGAACTCCCATCAGTTGTGTCGAACCGCATCCCTGGGGATTGAAAGACTGCCGACGCGACCCACGAACGACGGTCGGTTTCGGTGTGGCCGATGACGTAGAGCGTTTCTCCCTGTTCGATGGAACTGAGGTCACCAACGACGGGAGTTGTCAGGCCGGAAGCTTCGATGTCGATGACCGCAATATCGTCGGAAGGATCCGTCCCGACGACGGTGGCATTGAATGAACGTCCGTCGATGAGAGTGACCGTGATCGAACGCGCATCGTTAAGGGGATCAGAGGCGGTGATCACATGGCCATCAGCCCGGATGATCAATCCGGTGGTCATCGTTACGACGACGGGGCCATCGATTGTGATTTGCACAACTGCTGGTGAAAGTGACGCAAGTACGTCATCAGAAAGGTCGTGGGATGCGGGACCGCTGGCAACGGCGGTTCCATCGCGAGTCGCATCTCCCGAATGGAATGTTCCAAACGCGGCAATTCCGGTTCCGACTGCAATCACCACAAGGAGGATGAACGCCGTTAGTCCTGAGCGTGAGAAACGACGATTGCGGGCAGCGGTAAGAGAATGCGGCCCATCAACCTCTGAAGGATGACGCCACAATCGGTCGTCTTGGGGCAGAGGCGGGATGAACCCGGCATCGTCATCCGGGTCATCGGGGAACGGCATAGGGGCGAATGTAGTGGTGGGCCCCACAGAGTTGGCCGCGGCCCCCACTACGATGGGGCACCGTGACTCTTGAACCGCCCATTTCCGACGATTGGATCGCGCTCACCGACCAATCGCTCGATGTCGGTATCGCAACTGACTGGGTGGCGCTTCCTGGCTGTGGCGCGGTGGTGGTTTTCAGCGGTTTGGTGCGCGATCACGCCGATGGTTCAAGCGGAGTGACTCATATCGATTACGAAGCGTGGGCAGAACAGGTCATCCCACGCCTCACGGCCGTGGCTGAGGAAGCCCGAAGGCGCTGGCCCGATCTTGGTCGAGTCGTCCTGTGGCATCGCGAGGGCCGGGTGCTTCTGAGCGAATCGTCTGTTGTCGTCGCAGTCTCATCACCTCATCGCGGAGCGGCGTTCGATGCATGCGAGTTCGCTATCGACACACTGAAAGAATCAGTGCCGATCTGGAAAAAAGAATTCTTCGACGGTGGCTCGCAATGGGCACGCGCGGCGCAGCACATCACCGATGTGAACGAACGCGGAGTTGTTGCATGAGCGGTGTCGGCTTCCTCCTCATCGCAGTCGTCGTGAGTCTTGTCGGATCGATCATTGTTTGGATCCGCAACCGCAAGCCCACACATTTCATGTCGAGTGTCGATGATTTTCAACGCGAGATGGATGCCTTAAGTACGCCTCCGGTTCCTTCGACGCCACCTCGTCCAGTTCGTCCTGTGCAAGACGCCGACAAGCGTCGACTCGGAGGTCGTTGAGATGGCACGCGACATTGCAATCGATCTCGGAACGGCAAACACACTCGTCTATGTGCGTGGTGAAGGCATTGTCCTCAATGAGCCCTCTGTTATCGCTCTGAACAGCCGCACCCAAGACGTCTTGGCGATGGGGCACGAAGCCTGGCAGATGATTGGGCGTACTCCGAGCTACATCGTCGCAGTCCGGCCGCTTCGTAAGGGCGCTATTACTGATTTCGAAGTCACCCAGCGCATGATTCGACTGCTGCTTCAGCGAGTGGGCGTCAACCGTTTCAATCGACCCCGAGTGCTTATTTGCGTACCGTCTGCCATTACTGCTGTTGAACAGCGCGCAGTGACAGAAGCTGCTCGTCGCGCCGGAGCTGCCGAAGCGCATTTGATTGAACAGCCCATGGCTGCGGCAATCGGATCGGGTCTTCCTATCAATGAGCCACTTGGCAACATGGTTATTGACATTGGTGGTGGCACATCCGAAGTTGCATTGATTTCTCTTGGCGGAGTAGTTGCTCTTGAAGCTGTTCGTGTCGGGAGTTTCGATATCGACGCAGCAATCCAGACCTACATTCGTCGTGAATACGGAATCGCTGTCGGTGAACGAACGGCCGAGGAAATCAAAGTCACGATTGGTTCGGCGTGGCCGACCGAGAATGAATACGCCGCCGAGGTTCGCGGCCGCGAACTCATGAGTGGGCTTCCAAAGACAGTGGTGCTGACAGCCGAAGAAGTTCGCGAAGCAATCGACGAACCAGTGTCTGCCATGGTCGATGCAGTGATTGCATGTCTCGGCCAAGCCCCACCCGAACTGGCTCAGGATCTCATCGAACAGGGTATTTATTTGGTCGGTGGCGGCGGCATGCTGCGCGGTCTCGACCTGCGCATTGAGTCCGAAACCCAAGTTCCCGTGCACCTTGTAGAGGCACCGCTCGAGTCTGTTGTGCTCGGAGCAGGCCATTGCGTCGAGTCATTCGATGCACTCAAGGTCATGTTTATGGACTGAGGTCCTCAGCTGCTTGCCTGACCTGCCAATCTCGGTCTGTTGTTGCGAGTTCGATGGCGGCATCGACTTCTGCTCCCTCGAACGGGGCAAGTGCAATCACTGCACGACGGCGCACTGTGGCTTTATCAGTTGTGGCCGAGAGGATGGCGGGAAGTCCGGACAGATCTCCCAGAGCACCGAGTGCGGCGACTGCCGATTCGCGACATAACGCGTCTTGGTGAGTGGTTGCGATTTCGCTAAGCCGCGCGATCGTTGCATGTGACGCGGGAGGACGTTCACCACAGGCCCACGCAGCTATTTCCACCACGGAAATGTCGTCGTCATTGAGAAGCAGCGCGACAGCAGAAGCGACCTCGGCATCGATTGGGTCTCCGACCAACCCGTTCCATGTT
>JAEMTX010000208.1:0-1313 GCA_016462055.1 Acidimicrobiia bacterium
ACGCATGCCCGTCATGCGGAACCACCAGCGGTTGCAGCTGATTTTCGCAAACGCAGAACGCAGTCTGAATGGTGGCCCGGGCTTCGGCTTGGGCCACCTTCGTTTTTGTTACACAGTCGTGACGCCAAGCCAGTTTGATTCTGAGGTATCAAACCTAGGGAAGACGTTTGCCAGATTCGTGGTTCGCATGCGCCGACCAAGCACCTCGGCATAAACCTTGCGAAAATCGTTGACAACCTTCACATCGCCATTCTCGGTGTCGGTCAATCCCGGCCATGTTCCGTGTACGCCCGGGTTCACGCCCGCGCCGAGCACCATCATCACCATGCCGCGGCCGTGATCGGTTCCGCCCGAACCATTGATGGCGATCCGTCGCCCAAATTCGGTGGTGATGATCACGGTGGTGCGAGACGCGGCACTGCCGATGTAATCGAAGAACGCGCCGAGTGCAGTGTCGAGGCCAGCGACCAATTTGTATTGATTGCCGGCGGGATCGGTGGCTGATCCCATTGCATCGTGTTCATCCCAGCCGCCTAGATCGGCGGTAGCGATTTCCACTGGATAGCCAGCGGCAATGAGTTTGGCGATGGGCCACAGCGCAGATCCGAAACCGGTCGGCCAACCAGTCGGCGCCGCCGCACCCGACGCGATGGGACTGATTTCCGCGACGAGGTCTGTCGCGGCGGCACCTTGTGCTCGGAGAAGTTCGTTTGATGCCGCGGGATACATCGCCCGCAGTGCAGTTTGTACTTGGCTCGATGATGCGCCGCTTCCAGCACTGTAGAGCGACAGCGATTGCAGATTCGGGGTCGCGATCGCCGTGGAACCGCGCAATGAAGGTTGGAGTCCGTTGCCGATCGAAACACCCCGCAACGCGTCTTCTGATGCCCCCGATGTCGCCGCGAAGTACCGACCAAGCCAGCCAGTGCTGAGAGCGGGGTCGCTCGATGACCCTTTGTCCATCATCGTTTGAGCGGAGAAATGGGATCGATTGTTGTTGGGAGATCCAGCGGCAGGAACGAATGCTGCCTGGCCTGCGTCGAGAAGTGCCTTGATGCGAACTGCACCGGGATGAAGCCCGAACTGGCTGTTTACCGCAAGGGCGGACGCGTCGGGAATGGCAACACCAGGGCGAAGAGTTTGATAAGTGCTGTCGTTAAGGGGACTAAGGAAGGAAAGCCCATCGGCAGCACCGCGCAAGAAGATGTTGACGATGATGTTGTTGGTCGTTGGTGCGGCGGAGGTCATCGCGGCGCTCGCTCGGCCAAAGAACACTGAGGGTCGGAAATACGCCGTGGCGGCGATGGCAGTTG
>JAEMTX010000208.1:1323-1743 GCA_016462055.1 Acidimicrobiia bacterium
TCGTGTTAACGAAGCATTGGCACGTAAAACGTCGGCGATGGCAGTTGCGCCAACGCCTGAGACGGCGAGGAAACGGCGTCGGTCGAGTGAGCCGAGTAAGGGAACGCCGACAGCGGTGTCGAGTTCGTTGGTTGGAGTGCTCACGGAGTCGTTGTTCATACTGATCACCGCATCTGGTTCTGGGGGGTTTGCAAGACGTAGGCGATGACGGCTCGACCATTCGATGTCGATTTCCACACCGTGGTGTTGGTTTGGCCCGAAGCGGAGAGAATCGCGGCACGTGTTGTCGCTTCGAGCGCCTCGCCGAGGATCGCCAGTGCTGCTCGGTCCAGCGCTTCGCCGACCGTGGTTGGCGCAGGTGTGCCAAGAATACGGTTCGCATCGAATTGTGGCGCTGGTGCACCAAACCCGTTGGAGCTC
>JAEMTX010000208.1:1753-3361 GCA_016462055.1 Acidimicrobiia bacterium
GGCGAGATTCCAACGCGCCACCATGGCTCCGGCGGTCGTCCACCGAGCATCATTGTCGGGATACCCATCGGGGGTTTCCCATGCGAGGGGAACCTGGCCCAGCAGACCGAGTTGCCCCATGGCGGTGTTCATCACGTTTGCTGAGCGAGCTGGGTCCCATTGCAGTTGGACTCCACGAAGGACGCCCGCGAAATATTCGATTGGCCTACGCATCTTGCGGCCCGCTGATGTTCGAAATTCTTGCGACAACAAAAGTGAACGAACCATCGGAGCGATAGCGGTGTCGTTTGCCGTGTATGCCTGTGCTGCGGCGGTAACGACGCCATCGGTGGCGTGAATGTGTTCACCGATGAATCGCACGGCGAGTTTGTGTGCGAGACGAGTCGCAGTCTTGGGGTGCCGAGCGAGAAAGATAAGCAGTGATTCGCCTGCGGCGACACCTGTGAGTCCATTCGGGCGCCATCCAAGAACATCGCCACCAGTTGCAAGCGGACCCATGTTGTGCCACTGCGGACGGAACTGGAATCCGCCGTCATTGCGGCTGGCAACTGACCACCCGGAAAGGAGGTAGGCAACTTCTTTGACATCAGCTTCGTCGTAGCCACCGTCGACGCCGACGGTGTGGAGCTCAAGCATTTCGCGCGCGTAGTTCTCGATCGGCAACCGTCCGCCGTCGGCTCGTGACAGCGCCTGATCGAGATAGAGGAGCATCGCTGGTGACTTCGCCGATGCCACCAGCATGTCGGCAAATTTTCCAGTGGAGTAGCGGCGAATGACATCGCGGTCATCGGTGGGCTTGTGTCGTGTGCTGGCATCGTGATTGATGTCGATGTTGAGATGGTTTGACCAAAAGTCGACGAGCAACTCGTGAAGTTGGCGCTTGCTCCACACGGCGCGCGCAATCGTTGCGGCAGCCATCTCTTGACGCGTACGCCACGGTTCGATTCCGGCACTGATTTCCGTAGCGGTCATGAGTGAGCGAGGGTACGACGGGAGAATCGCATCAACCGCGGAATTATCGATTGTCTCCCATATTAATTGCTGATCGATCCACGCAGTGCTTCCCACGGAGCGAATCTCGGCAAGAAGTTCAGGTGTTGGTCCAAAACTGAGACGCCTTGCGATATGCAGCACCTGTGCCGCGGTTTCTCCCGCCGCCGAACCCGGTTGGGTTGTGGTTGTGGTCGGAGGAACGGTGGACGTTGTCGTTGGTGGCGCGGTGGTCGGAGGACCGGTTGTGGCGGGGGGCGGAGTCGGCGCAGGTGCGGGCGCGCATGCTGCTGCTGTAGCGGCGATGACGGCGGCGCCGGCACCAAAAAGAACGGATCGACGATTGAATGCATGAAGTGAAGGTGTGGTCGGCGATTGGTCCGACCCCGTCAGATCATCGAACTCTGCGATGTCCATAGCGTTGTTGTCTTTCGAGATGTTGCCTTCGGTGATGACGTAACCGATACAGATCAACCTGTTGTTACAGGTAAAGGAAGCCATGAGGATTACTGGAAATCTAGTCACCCCAGATGGGGGGGGTTATTTGGTGTTAACGGCCTGACCGAACGTCATGAACACCCATGGCTTGGGGCCTTTGGTGTATTCGCTATGGACGAA